>JANMVB010000546.1:0-5630 GCA_031392305.1 Ferruginibacter sp. | reverse complement strand
CGATAGAAAGTGAATTGGTGCTGCTGTCAATTTTATGACCGGGCAACTGGTAATAATACTCTGCGTTTAGGCTTAAACGTTTGGTGAGTTTTTGCCTGCCGCCAATTCCGATTGCCAGGATATCATTGGGATCGGATTTTAATGCAGACAGGTTTCTGTGGATGAAGGTGGGCATTAACTGCAAGGATGTGCCGGCAGAAAATTTTCTTGCGATGAGCAACTGGTGTGTATAAAATAAACGGGAAGAAAAATAATTTTTTCGGGAAGGGTCTGCCCAGCGAAGACTTTTTAAAGCAACTGTTGGCAGGTAACTTAAAGTAATGGGCATGTTCTTTTTGCCGGTTGATTGCCTGAGAATTTTTATTTTAATAAACGCATCAAAAGTTTTCTCGAACGTACTTCTGCCAACACCCACCATCAGATTTGGCGTAATGCCATAATCAAGCCCCATGCGCATGGTGGCATTGTCGAGCCCAAATAATTCGTAGCCGCCTTTATTCAGTGTGCCAAAGCGGTGAGATATTTTTACATCCAATACACCTTTCCCCACATTTTCTACTGTGTGGCCGTTTATAAGACGGGTAGTTTTAAATGTAGCGATGGTATAATTTACACTATTTTTTTCCGCAGTTTCCTGCTCAAGTGTAGTCATCAGATCGGTAGAGTCTTTTTGCTGGCCCATCACATTACAAGCAATAAACATTGCAAAGGCTGCAATTAAAATAATTTTTTTTGGTTGCATAATTATTGGTTGACGAGCTTTACATTTTTTGATCATAGTTACAGTTTACTGAAACTTCTATCGTTTCAGCTATATTGTTTCTTACTACTTTTGGTATGCTGATATTGTAACTGGAAGGCTTTACAATAAACCCGGATGTAGCAGTAATTTTTTCACCCTTAACAGTAATAGTTGCAGCGGTAGAAATTTTTTGCGTAATGCCATGCATCGTTAAATCGCCTGCTACCATTACTTTGTACGAACCATCTGTAGTAAAATTAACTTTCGACATATCCACAATATTTCCCTTAAATGTTGCTTTGGGATACTTATCACTCTCCAAATAATTTTCATTAAAATGTTCTTCCATCAGCGACTTTTTAAAATGAAAATTTTTAATAAGCAGCGAAAACTGCAGATTGCCATTTTGTGTATTCAACACACTCATCACCTGGTTATTGTCTGAAGAAATATTTTCAATATTGGTTTTTGAAAAAAAAGAGATGCTGCCATTTTTGGTATAATATTTTTGAGCAGTGGCTTGTGCTTGTATAAATATGTTTGTTATTAACATCAGCATCAATATGTTTATCACTTTACCGGTAAGCTTGCACATTTTTTACAGTGTATGTTTTATTAATTATTTAATCCACCGCCCTCTATCCAGCATTTCAACATATTAATTTCTTCGGTTGTCAATGTACCGGAAGCCGGCATTGTTTTTTGTATCACCGCCCTGATGTTGATCCTGTCTTTTGCTACACTGATCTGGCTGTAGTTTTGAAAAACCCGTCCCCCGGAAGCAGTATTATCATGGCAACCTGGTATGGCACATTTAGCTGTCATCAATGGAAATATATTCGCACTAAAAGAAGCCGCGGTTGTTGCACAATTTGAGGGCGGGTTAGGTGCCGGGTATAATAATTCTTCTTTATCATATTTACAACCGGCAGTAATTACCAGCACTAACATAATAAGTCCTGCATGCAGTTTTCTATAATACAATTGCATTGTTCGTTTTTTTTATAGTTTCAGTATTTATTTTACAAACCGGTAAATTGTTATTTTATGTGATAACACCTCACCATATACACATCTCCCAATATACCTATGTCAGCATCACCCTCACCCATGCCACTACAAATACCTTTTACAGCGGCCATTTTTCCGGCAGCAATACCTGGAGCAATACCTTCCATTGTACAGTTGATGGAAGCATCTGCTAAGTTGGTTTTTAGCATCACTACGTGTTGTTGTTGCTGGTTTTTTGTAATTAGGGTAACCATACCAGATACCTCAATGATGCGGTTGGTATAATTTTTTTTTGCCTGTGCGGAGTCGTCTCTAAATACTGCATATAAATCTGTTGCAGATATTTTTTTGCTAGCTGTATTTTGTACATTGATGGCGGGCTTGTTATACATATAATACCCAATGCCAACGGCAACAAGTACCAGTATAAAAACAAACAGGAAGAGATATTTTTTTTTATTGCCAGCCAATATATTATTTACTTTATGTAATACTTTATACGGGTAATAAATAACAAGGGTTGCTTATGATTAAAAAACCAGGGATGGTGTAAATGATTTTCCTATTTTCCGGAGATGATATAATTTTCAACAGGAATGCGGTTGCTGATGCTTTTTGCGAGGGTCATTTCATCAGCATATTCCAGCTCGCCACCAAAGGCAATG
Source organism: Ferruginibacter sp. (assembly GCA_031392305.1). Classification (GTDB taxonomy): domain Bacteria; phylum Bacteroidota; class Bacteroidia; order Chitinophagales; family Chitinophagaceae; genus Ferruginibacter. The sequence goes on along the minus strand of JANMVB010000546.1, from coordinate 3,212 downwards.
CCCCTGGCGATGGTAGTTATTTTTACCGGGAATGTTTTCAATTTTTTGCTTATGTAGTAGATGGTGGTATCGCCCTGTATATTGGCGTTCAAAGCAAAAATAATTTCTGTGATAGATTCAGTTTCTATCCGCATTACCAACGAATCAATATTAATTTGCTCCGGGCCAATGCCATCCAAAGGCGAAATAATACCACCCAATACATGGTACACACCATTAAATTGTTGAGTACTTTCTATGGCAATCACATCCCGGATATTTTCTACCACGCAAAGCAACTCACGCTTACGGGAAGGGTTACTGCAAATATTGCAAAGTGATGTGTCAGAAATATTATGGCAGCGGTTGCAAAACTTTATCTCTTCCCTCATCTTTGCAATCGCTTCACTAAATTCAGTTACATCATTTGCATCCTGCTTAATCAGGTGCAACACCAACCGCAGTGCAGTTTTTTTTCCGATGCCCGGCAATTTTGCAAATTGGTTAACTGCATTTTCCAAAAGAGAAGAAGAAAAAATCATGGCGCAAAGTTAAATGATAACGGGGGTAATGGATAATGGGATAATGCATAATTTTTTAATTGATAATTTACAATGCCTATCGGCAGTGTTAGTATCTGCACGTATCATCTTCATTTTGCAACTTATTATTTTTGTCCGGGCAAGATAGCCTTGCTCAACATCGTTGTGTCACTCACTTGTACCGCATACCTATGTGGAACTTTGCCCACATTATATGAATCGGAAAATATCTCTAAATTTTAATACTCAAAAGTCCCCCTTCGGGGGATTGAGGGACTGCTATAATTTTATATCTCTTTCATTATCCCAGTTGGCCTTTATCAGTAATTTGGCATCAAGGGTTATTGCTTTTTCAGGCTGCAATTTTTTTTCATAATTCCCCGGGTCCCATTTGCCATTGTTATTCAAGTCATACAAAATGCGAAGTTCATATTCACCCGGCACAAAAAGTTTATCGCTCCATTGTGCTGTTGTAATGGGCACGGTTTTATATACTTCCTCTCCTTTTATAAATAATAATACGGGATGTTCCGCAGGTTTTAAATTGCTAAAACGCAGCACAAGATTTCCATAATCAATTTCTTTTTTTACTGCAAACCGCACAGTATCTGATTTGGTTAACTGCGTACCCGCCGAATCGCTGATGGCATCTTTGTCAATCAACAACCGGTGTTGCATTCCTTCCTTCCATTTTGTTTTAATTACAATGTTTTTTGCTGTAGTATCAAGTGTAATAAGGGCTTCCGTTTTATTATAATTGGTATCCGTTAACGCAATCTTTTGCAGGTCGTTTATTTTTAATGGTTTATTAAAACTCAACACCAGGTCAGTAAGCAGGTCTTGCAAATTGTTTGCTATCGTAGTTGTGTACCGCAATCTTTTATCAGCCTTCTCTGCAGTTTTTGCCGCAGCCGAAGCAGCAACGGCAGCCTTTTTATCTTTCTCTTCAGCATAGGCATATAATGTAACCGGCGCTGTGCTATCACTCACTTCAATCTCAGTATCTGCAAAGGCAAACGACTCAATTTTTGAGTTATAGGTTTTGCCACCATCACCATCTTTTAAGGCGTATAATTTGTACCTGCCCGGCGAAAGATTGGTAAATTGAAATTGCCCCGTGCCATCAAGCCGGGAAACATAATCCGGTTTTCTTTTTTGTACCGCGGAGTCATCCACATTGCGATAAAGCAAGGCGATAAAAGTGCTGTCTGTTTTACCGGTTTCTGCAATGATCACTTTGCCACCTGCCTTCATCGAATCGATGATATTACCGGTAGAAAAAACGTATGTAAAGTTTTTAAAAGGGTTGCCTTCATTATTATCCCTGATGGCATTACCAAAATTGATGGCGTAAGTTGTATTGGGGATCAGGGTGTCTTTTAATTTTACAGTTACAGTTTTAAGTTTAAAATTTATCGTAGGTGTTATCTTGGGAAAAGGGGATACCAACAAGTTTGTTTGTACTTCCTGTACATCAATATATTCATCAAAAATGAGGGTAATCTTATTGTCTTTAAAATTGGTAGCGTATAATTTTGGTACAGACCCTACCAGCACCGGGGGCAACGTATCCCTTGGCCCACCCGTGGGTGACCCAATTTGTGCACAACCAGTGCCTGTTACCGAAATAAAATATAGGAGTAAAACAATGCCTGTAGTAAATAGTAAATACCTAATCTTCATTCAATTAAATTGAGTTGCAAACTTAGGCTCTTTCTTTTGCTTGCTGCTGTAGTAAATCATAAAATTGCATTAATCTGCCACTTCTTCCACCAGGTCATGCAGGGCAACTGCCAGTTTATTATCTTTTACAAAATTGCACCAATGGCAATCTTCTTTACCGCAACCGGTATAAAAATCCCTTGACTGTATTTTTGCCCACACTTCGCTAATCTGTTGTTTTACTGTTTCGATATCTGCCGGGCTGATAACAATTTTTTCTTTGCGGTACGCTTTCTTTTTATCAGGCTCCACAAAATCAAATTCTGTGCTCACTACGTGCCAGTCTTTATGGTTGTAATTGTCAATTAATATTTTATAAAATACCGCCTGCCTCCAGTAATCACCACCATTGGGTTCTTTATCATTGGGCCCTTTTAATTTAGGCAACGCCTTATCTATATCACCACTTTTATAATCAACTACATTAATTTCTTTGCCGCTAAATTCCAGTTTATCCAACTTGCCTTTTAATGGAACCCCGTTAACCGTTACCCCACGAATATTTCTTTCTACAGCTACTACTTTATTCCAGCTATTGATATACTTATCATAATAATTGCGGAGCACTTCATCACCATATTCCATCCTGCGTGCAAAAGATTCTTTGGTAAAATTTTCCCGGTGTTTATCCAGGTACCATTTAAAATCAGCAATCATTTCTTCTTTTAAAGGGAAAGTATTTTTTCCTCCATCCTGCATCTTTCTAAATAATTTTTCCAGGGCATAATGTATAGCACTTCCAAATTCTAAATTCTCACTTTTACCTGATGGGATACGGATCAGGTTCTTATAATAAAATCCAAGCGGGCAATTCAGGTAAGTGCTCAATGCAGTTACGTTCATTACAAATTTTTCCAGCAAAATTGTTATAAAATCATCTTCTGCTTTTTCTATTTCAGGTGCCTGTGGGGTAAACTGTAATAATTGAAACTCCATCATCTCCTCTTCGCTGATTATAATTTTTTGTGC
>JANMVB010000492.1:0-34346 GCA_031392305.1 Ferruginibacter sp. | reverse complement strand
CGTTTTTAATAATTCAAGGGTAATACAGGCCAGGATTTTATTTCAAAAACCCACCGGCGGTGTAATAGAAATATTTTGCCTGGAGCCTTATGAAACCATCAAAGAGTACAGCAGCATCATGGCTAAAAAAGAACGGCTACGCTGGAAATGTTTAATTGGCGGTGCCGGCAAATGGAAGGAAGGCGCCTTGCATAAAACAATAAATATTGATGGTAAGCAATTGAAAATGGCTGCCACGCTGGTTGAAAAATTACCGGATGCTTACGTAGTAGAATTGAGCTGGGAGCCTGCAGATTACAGCTTTGCCGAAATGATTGAGCACATGGGAGATACGCCCTTGCCGCCCTATATAAAAAGAAAAACAGCTTCACCAGACAAAGAAAGATATCAAACGATTTATGCAAAATATGATGGGTCGGTGGCTGCACCTACAGCGGGCCTGCATTTTACCCCGGGCATGTTTGCTTCTTTGCACGAGAAAGGAATTACTCAAACTTACGTTACCCTGCATGTAGGTGCCGGTACTTTTAAACCGGTAAAAGCAGCAGCAATGGATGGCCATGAAATGCATGCAGAATGGATTGAGGTAAGTACAGCCACCATCAATAAACTGGTTGAAAATTTGGAACAGGGTATTATTGCAGTGGGCACTACTTCATTACGCACACTGGAAAGCCTTTACTGGATGGGGGTTAAAACAATTTTATTTCCAGGCACTACATTGGATGCGTTATCCATTCAGCAATGGGATGTTTATGAGGGGCCACTTGTAAACGCTGCTATTAATCCGGCAATTGCATTAACAGCTTTAGTGGCTTGGATGAAAACAAATAAAATGGAAGTGCTGGTTACTCAAACTCAAATATTGATTGCCCCAGGGTACGCTTATAAAATACCAGTGGCAATCATCACCAATTTTCACCAGCCGCAATCTACTTTATTATTGCTGGTTGCTGCCGCCATTGGCGATGACTGGAAAAGTGTTTATGACTACGCAATGGAAAATGATTTCCGTTTTTTGAGCTATGGCGATGGAAGTCTTTTGTATTTAAAATAACAGGAGGTAATTTCTGCGTAGGGGTTTTAAAATCAAAATTATTTTATTGCTGTATTGTTACCGGGGTTCCCACAGGAATGTAACTAAACAGGTCTTTCATCTCGGTATATTTAACGGATACGCAACCATCTGTCCAGTTATAAAAATTATCAACTGTCCATTCTTCGCCAGGTCTGGTGGCATGTATGGCAATACCATTGCCTATTTTAGCATTTTTTGGAAGGACACCTTTTTGTTTTCTTTCTATAAATTTTTTGTAACTCGTTTCATTGGGATAGTCCAGCAATAATTCGGGACCCCATTTTGGATGATGCTTTTTGAGTATAACTTTAAATTTTCCATCGGGAGTTTTTTTATCGCCTTCTTTCATTTTATCTCCCAGGTCTCGGCTGCCGAATACAATGGGGTAGGTGGCAAACCAGCCTTCATCGTCAAACACTTTTAATTCGTAATCGCTTTTATCCACCACTATATAATATGGATTTTCGGCGGCTAACAACTTCCTGAGTGTATTATTTTCTGTGGGAGATTTTTTTATTGTTATATTTTTATTGCCCGCAGGCGCAAATGCCATCAACGTAAAAACTGCACCTAACAGAAACAATAAAGAATATGCACTGAAAACTTTCATACCGGGAATAATTTTGACATCTCTATTCAAACGTTGTGCCACCTAAAAATATTATAGCAATGTGGGAAAGATTACTATTGTTTTAACAGATATTGAAAACTACTTATAATTTATTTTTTTAAAGGCAGTAACAAGTTTGTTTGTAGAAAAAAATTTAATCATATAATGTGGGTAAAGATCCACATGGGTATTTAGTACAAGAGGGCGATGCAACGATGTTGAGCATTGCTGTATAGCCTGGACAACAAACTGTATTTGCGAAATACTGATTTTTTTCGGGATACCACATTGCATCTTAGCCGGGACAAAAATGTTTTTAACTATTGTTTAATCAATCAGCAGCTGCACAAAAAAACCTTCCACTTTTAGGCGGAAGGTTGATTAGCATGAACAATATTTTTAAAGGATGATTACCAGTTGCTGAGCCTTACGCCAAGGGTATAGGGCCGCATATCCAGGCCATTTACATACATAGATTTTGGGCTGTAGGAACCGTACAATCTTACGGGGCCGAGACCGAGCTCTGCTATATAAGAAAATTTAAACCGTTCAAGATCGTAATCGCCTTTGTTTTTGTGCTTGCCCCGCTCGCCACTTATCTGTTTATTGCGCTGGCTGTAAAGATAGCCTGCACTTACGCCTGCGCTTATACTGAGCCCTTTATTTTGATAGCCGGGATTGGTACTGAGGTTGAGCATAAAGGGCACGGTGAGGTAATCTGCTGCCAGTTTGTTTTTTGTAAAACTTATAGAATCCTTGAAAATGATGGGGCTGGGGGAAGCTGGGTTTGTAAATTTATTTTGCTCCAGGTAACTAATATTTGATTTATACCGGTAGTTGTTTAACTCGAGGCCCAGGCCGTATTTTAAATTTACATAATGCTTTACGAGGTTGAGGCGCTGAATAAAAAACCAAATATTTACATCCACGCTTTTACCTGCCCTTAATTTAAAATCGTCTTTTCCCAAAGGGGCTGCACCTGCACGGTTGTACAAGTAACTTCCTGTGGAGGCGTAATTTGTTTTATCATCGTAGTTGGCAAACCCTAGATCAACCACTCCCCAATTGGTGCTTACATTAGAGAGATTCTTTTTTTTGTGCCGTCCCATGGTAATTTTTGTGCCGTAGGATTTATCATTGTCGGCTTTGCTTTTGTCCCGGATGATCACAATATTTCCTACCCGGATGGTATCAACCTTTTTATTTTCTTTTGTTGAATCTTCCTGTGCTTTGGCAACGGTGCAAAAAATTACCATTGCCATTAGTGTAAATAGCTTTGTCATGTTTTTTCTTTTAAAATTTTATTGAATTGCGAATTCCAGGTTGGCAACTTTAATATTGTTGTTTCCCGACTTCATGTTGGTGTTGCGCTCAAACACTCTTTTTACTTTCCTGAAAACTCCGCCGAGCTTTGTTTTCTTTAATTTTTCTTCTTCCATAAAGAAAACACGGTCATTGTTTTTTTCGTCACTGCCTTCTGGAAAGGAGGTGGTGGCTGCAAATGTAGTAACCTGGCTGATTGGTTTTTCCTGGTCGGTAACAATCTCATTTTTCCCGGGATGTTCAATGATATTGTGCGGCTTTTGAGTTGTTACGCCTGTAGTAATTGTTTTGTTACTGTTATCATTGTTAATATTTTCAGAATAGAGTTTTGGCAAATTATTGTCGGGTTGTGTTATAGCGATTTCATTAACCGGAGCAGGTGCATCGGGTTGTGTCAATGAATTATTTGCAGGTAACAAAACTTTATTACTGCTCTTTTTTTCATTGCTATTTTTTTCGGAAACACTTGTTGCAATCTCCTCAATATTTACTGGTTCTTTACTGGCTTCTTTATTTATACTGGTGTTAGCTGGTGTTGTTTTTATTGCAGGCTTTGTATCTGTTTTTGAAGCAACACTATTAGCTGCCGGCTTGTTGGTATTATTTAAATAGGCAATGCCTGCCCATATTGCAAAGCCAATAAAAACCGCGGCAGCGGCCAGTCTAAACCAGGGCAAAGCAATTATTTTGGTGCTTTCTTTCCTGTATAACAATTGTTTGTTTTCAAAAATTACGGTAGTATCGGCAGTGAGTTTTGTTTGCTTCAACAGCAGCCATTCCTTTTTAGCACTTACATCACTGCTGATAATTTGTTGCAATTCAATTTCTTCGCTTGTACTTAATTCACCATCAAGGTGCAGTAGCAATTTTTCATACAGGTGATGGGTAGCTGGTTCATTTTTTAACAAGCTTTCTTTTGCATCAAAAACGATGTCATCTACTTTTAGGATGCTTTGCTGCAACATAATCAACTCTTCCTGCAAATCAGGGTTTGCCTGCACAAATTCATCTACAGCTATTTTTTCTGCAGCAGATATTTCATTATCTATATACAGTAAAAAAAAGCTTTCGTAATTATGTCTGTTTATTTGGTTCATAGCTTATGGTTCATAGTTGATGGTTGATGGTTGATAGTTCATGGTTGTTATTTTATATTTAGACAGTGTTCTTTCTATGAACTATCATCCAAGAACCATGAACTTGTAAATACCATCAACTAAATAACATTCTCCGGCTTTACAATATATGCCCTTAACTGCAACCTTGCCCGGTGTAAATATACTTTTACCTGGCTCTCATTGAGCCCGGTTATTTTACCAATTTCTTCATAACTATACCCCTCATAATCTTTAAGCATCACCAGGCTTTTTTGAGTTTCATTCAGTTTATTAAGGGCATCATTTAAAATTCTTTTTGAATCGTGTTGTGGTTTGTGTGATACCCTGCTTTCTTCATGAAATTCTTCCTTCAGTACTATTCTTTTATTTTTTCTTATTAAATCTATCATTTGATGATAGGCAACTGTGAACAGGTAACTCTTACACCGCTCATTTTCTACTTGTGCCCGGTTGATCCACATTTTTTCAAAAGCACCCTGCACTACGTCCCTGGCATCCTCTTCGTGTCGGAGGTTTTTAAGTATAAAACGGTACACATTGTCTGCATACAGATTAACACATTCGTTATATTCTCTTTCCGTCATACAGCAATTGGTGCTGGTTTAAAATGGTGTTTTGGCTAAATCAATATACAATACGGAGAAGCCGCTAAAAAGTTACAAAAATTTAAATTCTTTTATACTGCGGGCCTGAAGAGGATTTGTGAAAACTTATCCCAATGAGAGAAAACCCCGGTTTCGATAAACTGGCTGCAGTTATTTACAGGCTGGCTTTTAACAGGGGCTGGTGATAAAGGAAGTGTTTTACCAGAAGAAAAAACCAATAAGCTAAGAGAGCTTGCTGCTAGTACCATTAATAAAATGGCTGATTTTTTTATTGGCATATCAGTAAATTTTGGGGTAAAACGAAAGTACCCTGAAAATGTTACAGCGTTAAAAAATTAATGTTAAATCTAATTAAATATAAACCCCGGGCTTGCCTAATTTTGTTCATTAACTTAAAAAATATGAATCAACATTTTATAAGCCGTATATCGGCTGAACTTGAAGAAATTGAACAGGCCGGCCTTTATAAAAAAGAGCGCATTATTACCAGCGAGCAGGGGGCGGAAATAATCGTCGGCGGAAAAAATGTGTTGAACTTTTGTGCCAACAACTACCTGGGCCTTTCATCGCATCCAAAGGTACTGGCCGCCGCAAAAAAATACATCGACCATCGTGGCTATGGCATGAGCAGTGTACGTTTTATCTGCGGCACGCAGGATATCCATAAAGAACTGGAGAAAAAATTATCTGATTTTTTAGGTACAGAAGATACCATATTGTATGCCGCTGCCTTTGATGCCAATGGTGGATTATTTGAACCGCTTTTTGGTGAAGCAGATGCTATTATCAGTGATGCGCTTAACCACGCCAGTATTATTGATGGTGTAAGATTGTGCAAGGCACAACGCCTGCGTTATGAGCACAATAATATGGACGACCTAGAAACAAAACTAAAAGAATCTGCCCATTTACGTAGCCGCATTATTGTTACCGATGGCTCTTTCAGCATGGATGGTACCATTGCACAATTAGATAAAATATGCGAACTGGCAGATAAATATGACGCCATAGTAATGATTGATGAATGCCACTCCTCCGGCTTTTTGGGCAAAACAGGCAGGGGCACACATGAGTACCGCGGCGTAATGGGAAGGATAGATATTATTACAGGTACCCTCGGCAAGGCGCTTGGTGGTGCAAGTGGTGGATTTACAAGCGGCAACAAAGCCATTATTGAATTGCTGCGCCAACGAAGCCGCCCCTATTTATTTAGTAATACGGTAGCACCCAGTATTGTAGGTGCTTCCATTGCAGTGCTGGATATGCTGAGCCAAACTACAGAACTAAGAGATAAGTTAGAAACCAACACTAAATATTTTCGCACAAAAATGACGGAAGCCGGTTTTGATATAAAGCAAGGCGAGCACCCCATTGTACCTATCATGTTATACGATGCAGTAGTGGCGCAAAACTTTGCTGCAAAACTATTGGATGAAGGTATTTATGTAATTGGTTTTTTCTTCCCGGTGGTGGCCAAAGGGCAGGCCCGTATAAGGGTACAGTTAAGTGCAGCGCATGATCAGGCCCAGCTGGATAAAGCCATTGCAGCATTTACAAAAGTGGGGAAAGAGTTGGGGGTGCTGGTATGAGAACTCATTTTTTGGGGCCAGATTTCATACAATAATTGCTGTAAAAATAATTATGTAACAAGCATTTGTTTTTCATAGGATCATCGTTGTGTCACTCACTTGTACCATATACCAATGTGGAACAAAAGGATCATTATCCTATAGGGTTTCCAAAACTGCCAACGATCAGATGTACATCCTTAAGTAAAATGATTTGGTAACTTTACTAATACTGAAAATATATCAGTTATAAATATCGATTATGGTAAGTTTGAAATCAGCTTAATCAAATGCCCAATTACGGGTTGTATAATATGTCAGATCAATCACAAACATTCCTCGCAAAAAGCACCATCAAATCGGCTGATCTTGATCACCGGCGCAAGATCAATTTCAATATAGGTAAATACAATGCTAAAGTACCGGAGGGAAAAGAGCAATTTGCTGATGTAAACCTGGCAAGGGAAAGAGCCAAAAACATAAAATGGCGTGCTATTGAAACCCTCGATCAGCAACTGGAAGCATTTGAACTTCACTTTACAAAACGTGGTGGCAAAGTAATATGGGCCCAAAATGCTGACCAGGCAATAGAAGAAATTCTCAGCATCTGCAAAGAAAAAAATTGCAAAAAACTGGTGAAGAGCAAGAGTATGGTTACCGAAGAAATTCACTTGAATGATGCGCTGGAAAAGAATGGTATTGAAAGTGTAGAAACTGACCTCGGCGAATACATCCAGCAGTTAGACGGAGAAGCCCCTTATCATATTGTTACACCAGCCATGCATAAAAGCAAGGAAGATGTCGCAAAACTATTTCATGAAAAACTCGGCACTTCCATCAATCTTACACCCGAACAATTAACCCAGGTAGCAAGAACAATACTCCGGGAAAAATATATCGAAGCAGAAGTAGGTGTTACCGGCGCAAACTTCATCATCAGCGATATTGGTGGCGTAGCAGTTACTGAAAATGAAGGCAATGCAAGGCTCAGTTGTGCTTTTCCTAAAACGCATATTGTAATTGTTGGTATCGAAAAGATAATCCCTTCGCTAACCGACCTGGCTTTATTCTGGCCACTGCTTGCTACTTATGGTACCGGGCAAAAACTTACGGTTTATAATACAATTATCACAGGGCCAAAACAACCCAATGAACCTGACGGGCCAGAAGATATGTACGTGATACTTTTAGATAACGGACGTACCAATATTTTACAAAACCCCAGGCAAAGGGAAAGCTTGTACTGTATCCGTTGCGGTGCCTGCCTCAATGCCTGCCCGGTTTATAAAAATATTGGCGGCCATAGTTATGGGGCAACTTATAGTGGGCCCATCGGAAGTGTAATTACGCCCAACCTGCAGGGCATGGATGATTTCAAACACCTTAGTTATGCCTCTTCGCTTTGTGGCGCATGCACACAAGTTTGCGCCGTTAAAATCAACCTGCACGAATTATTACTGGAGAACAGGCATGAAGCTGTAACTGATGACCTCACAACTTTGTCAGAAAAAATGGCGTGGAAACTTTGGAAAATAGTCAGCCTTAAAAGGAGCTTAATGAATATGGGCAATGGCCATTTAAAGAACAAGGTGGTAAATGGTTTATTTAAGGGTTGGAAAAAGCACCGCAGCAATCTTGTATTTAGTAACAAGACCTTTAATGAGCAGTGGAAGGAGCGTTTTAAGCAGTAAAAATTTGTATATTTGAAACAGATGAAACCAAAAACAGAACATAGGATATTTGAAAATATTGAAGAGTACTTAGCCTTTGAAGAAAAGAGCGAAGTAAGGCATGAATATTACTTTGAAAACTTAATTGAAAGGTCGGGTGCGTCTTATTTACATAATTTAATCAATGGCAATTTATTTTTTATTTTTAAAATGCTTTTTAAAAATAAAGATGAACGGGTTTTTATGGAAGGCTTTAAAGCTTTTATTAAAAGTGACAATATTTTCTTTTACCCCGATTTAATGATCTCGTTACCGGAACAACATAAATACTTCTCTACTCAACCGGTTTTAATTGCTGAAATACTGAGCGAAACCACCCGAAATTTTGATATGATTGACAAGTTCATTCAATATCAAAAGCTAGAAACACTTCAGTATTATTTTTTGATAGAGCCAGAAAAACACCTGGTAATTGTTCATAAAAAAACTGCAGATAATGATTGGCAAACTGATACCTACACCGCAATAACTGATGTAATTGATTTGCCAAACTTACAAATCAGTATTGCACTGAAAGATATCTACCAGCTTTAATGCAACTCCTTTTATACGCTCCCATTACTTCTTCCCGCCTGCAGTATATCTGCCACTTTATTTTTAAAGAAATAATGTTGATTGACTTTTCAATTACCATAAATTCTGAAGAATTTCAGGAATATACCGGCGCAAAAATAGCATACACAAATGATGCAATGCCAGGTGATCATTTAAAGATTGGCAGTGGTGAACTTTTATTTGAAAATAATATTAGGGAGCAAGTAATCGAATGCTTTGAGGTGAATAATTACAAAGCATTTTTCAAGACCGAAAACGCTGATCTTCCCTTTGATATTTTTGCCGCTGCTTTTTATTTACTCAGCCGCTACGAAGAATACCTGCCGCATGAAAAAGATATGTACGGGAGATATGCGCATGAAAATTCCTTAGCATTCAAAGAGCACTTTTTACATCTTCCATTAATAAATACCTGGGTCAATCATTTTGCTGAAATATTAAAAAGTAAGTTTCCCAATTTCACCTTTCACCGTTCACCATTCAACTTTGTACCCACCTACGATATTGATATTGCATATTCATATAAATACAAAAGCCTGGCAAGAAATATTAAAAGATTTTTCAAAGCTCCTTCACTAAATTTCTTTACAGTTTTAACCGGAATCAGTAAAGACCCTTTTGATGCGTACGATTGGATGAACAATTTGCATAACACATATAATTTAAAACCGCTGTACTTTTTTTTGGTTGCCGAAAAAAATAGCAGCTACGATAAAAATATCCTGCCGCATAAAAATGCTATATGGAAATTAATAAAACAGCACGCAAAAAAATACGCCATAGGTATCCATCCCTCCTGGCAAAGTGGGGATGTCCCTGGCTTAATAAAAAAAGAAATAATACAACTGCAGGCCATGAGCGAAATCAACATTACCCGTTCACGCCAGCATTATATCCGGTTTAATTTACCAGCTACTTACCGGCTGCTTGGTGAGGCTGGCATTGCGGATGATTATTCAATGGGTTATGGCAGCATCAATGGTTTCAGGGCTTCGGTAGCAAACAGTTTTTTTTGGTACGACCTGCAGAAAAATGAACCCACCAATTTACGCATCCACCCATTTTGTTTTATGGAAGCAAATTCATTTTATGAGCAAAAATATACGCCTGCGCAAGCCCATGATGAACTAATGCATTATTATACAGTTTGTAAAAAAAACGGTAGCCAAATGATCACCATCTGGCACAATAATTTTTTAGGCACTGATAAAGTATTTGCCGGCTGGAGGGAAATGTATGCGGCATTTATCAATGAAATAAACAAAAACAGCGTTAACAAATTATGATTATTTTGCCTTAGCTTACATTTAACAATAAATCAGGCCGCAATATTTTTTACTGTTTTACATTTACACAAATACATCAATCATGAAATCAACCTCTAAAATAATATTGGCCCTATCTATTACCGCAACCGCCGCCGCAGTTGTCTTTTTCTTAAGCCGTATAAAAACAAAACGCATGCTCCATCAAATTGCCGATGAAGGATACGAAACTGCCCACGACATACTCTTTCCAGGTAAAGCAATCAAATCAAGAGGCCTTCAATACGGGCCGGTAATACCCCGCTAATTTTTAAAGAAAATTTTTTTGTCCGGGCTAAAACACTGCCATGAGCAACATCGTTGCATCGCCCTCTTTTGCGTAATACCAATGGGGATCTTTTCCCACATTTTAATTAGATACCAGTTACTCAGCTTCATTTTTGTAACATAAAATGTGCTGACCCTTACAATTCAAAGGGCATTTGGCTCAGAACACTTCTATAACTATTTTACTCCCAGCTTATCCACAGCTATTTTTTTGATGAATATTTTGCTCAATATTCAAACGATTTGCTGTGCTACTTAATGAAAAGACACTGGCATACAATTAGTCATTTTAATTATTATCACATTAAAAACAGGAAAATTACTATATGAAAAAAGCCAATCAATCCACCACCAATCAGCAAAAGCCAGCAGCGGCAAGTAAAAAATCAGTGAAAGCAGCCAGTAAAGTTGAAAGCAATAATGCAACCGGTGCTGCCACAATCAAAGCAAAGGCAACATCTGGCAGGGGGCTTGCAAATGAAGGAACTATAACTTCTTATGAAGAGGAGCGATAAATTTTTATTGGACTAATAATTACGATTTAAAAGGTAAGGTTTACAGCCCGTTTTTTCTTTGTACCACTCTATATTTTCAACCTAACCTTATTAATTATTTAGTTGTGCTAGTCCATCATTTTTTAATTTTTAATACAACTCGTCAATGAAAAAGCTATTAATAATTCTGACACTGCCTTTACTGGTTTTTGTTTCCTGCAATAGCAATAACAGCTACACAATGGAAACATTTTATAGTGAAAACAAGAGCAATGGTGATACTATGCTTACCGGCAAAAAAGATATGATAAAAGCAGCAAGCGATTCTGCTGCATATTTAGAAGCTGCCGAAAAATTTAAAGCATTAATAAGTAAGGCTGGTGATGATGGCATGCCGGTTAATTTTACTTTAAGGGATAGTAAAGGAAGCATCGTTACAGGGTCGGCAATGATTAACCCGGATGTAAAGGAACAAATGTATCCTAACCAAAAGCCATAATGAGGAGTGATTATTTTTGATTAACAGCTTCCAAATATCAGGCTTTTATATTTGGCTGGTAAAGTTCCACATAGGTATGCGGTACAAGGGAGTGACACAACGATGTTGCCCATAGCTGTGTCTTTGTACGGACAAAAAAAATATTAAAATCATTACTGTTCTGGTTCTGCAACCATATCCTGCGTACTGCGTTTAATGCTGTAGTTTACTAAAAACACACCGGCCAACGTTACCAGTGCTCCCCACAAAATGTTCATCGTAAGTTTTTCATTTAATAAAATTGCTCCGGTTGCCATTGCTACCAGCGGGTTAAAATATGCATACAAAGATGAAAGTGCTGCAGGTAATTTTTTCATGGAATAGATGAAAGCAATAAAACTTACAATAGAACCGGCAAGCACCAGGTAGGTAATTACCAGCCATACTTTTATTGTCATATCGCTGATAGGAATTGTTGGCTGCGTGCCATAAGCAATTACAAACAGCATGAATGACCCCAACAACATTTGCCACCCTGTACCATAATATGGGTTAATATTTACTTTGTTTCGTGCAATAAAAATTGTACCCACACTCCAGGAGAGCATTGCCATTACTGAGAAAAAAAGGCCCAGTAAAAAGCCTTCCGGTTGCTCATGAAATGCATTTTCATAAAACACGATACCGATACCACAAATGCCCAGCAGCAAACCAATAAAAGTAAGGATGGTCATATTGCGGTTGTTATAAAAAACCCTTTCAATTATTACTACACTCAAGGGGTACAATGCGCCAATTAATGCACTTAGCCCGGTTGGGATATATTTTAAACTCCAGGTACTTAAGCCATTTGCAAACACAAACATAAGGGTGGCCATTACCAGTAACCAGGTAAATTGGCGGCGGGTGGGCAAGGCCATTTTTTTAAAAATAATAAAATACAACACGAAAATAATACCGCCAAAAAACTGCCGGATAGATGCCATTTGTAAGGGCGGCATTTCTACAACACCAATTTTACTTGCTACCCAGGTAGTGCCCCATACAATGCTGGTAGTTGCCAATGCAATGTATCCGCCGGTTTTGCCCCTGGGTATAATACTGGTGTTGATCATGTATGGTTGAAAATAACTTAATGTTTAAAATGCCGCAGTGAAGTAATTACCATGGCGAGCCCGTTCTCTTTGCAATAAGCAATTGAATCATTATCCCTGATAGAACCACCGGGTTGTATAAAGGAAGTGATGCCGGCAGCATGTGCAATTTTTACACAATCATCAAATGGAAAAAACGCATCGCTGGCGAGTGCGGCACCCTGCAAATCGAAATTAAATTGCTTCGCTTTTTCAATTGACTGGCGAAGGGAATCTATCCTTGAAGTTTGGCCGCATCCTTTGCCTATTAACTGCTTGTTTTTTACCAGTGCAATGGCATTGCTTTTTAAATGCTTGCCGATAATATTTCCAAATACAAGGTCTGCTTTTTCCGGGTCGGTTGTTTCCCGTCCGCCTGCTTCTTTCCAGTCTGTATAATTTCCATTATCAGTACCCTGTACCAGCACGCCATTTAATACAGATTTATACTGTGCTGAGGCTACCGATGATTTTTTTAGCTGCAGCAAAATTCTGTTCTTTTTTGAACGCAGCACAACTAACGCATCTTCATCAAATGAAGGTGCTATCAATACTTCAAAGAAAATATCATTGATGGCTTCGGCTGTGATTTTATCAATGGCTTTATTTGAAATGAGCACGCCGCCAAATGCACTTTCCGGGTCGCCTGCCAATGCTGCATCCCAGGCTTGCTTTACTGTTGGCCTTTCTGCAATACCACAAACATTGGTATGTTTAATGATGGCAAAAACAGCATCGCCTATTTTAAATTCATTGATGAGTTGCACAGCGGCATCTACATCTACCAGGTTGTTGTAGGATAATTCTTTACCATTTAACTGGTCAAATAATTTTGTAAGGTCGCCATAAAAAATGCCTGACTGGTGTGGATTTTCGCCATACCGCATGGCTTTGGGATTAGTGACAGATTCAAGAAAAAACAACCCTTCGGAAGGATTGAAATATTTTGCAATCGCTACATCGTAATGGGCAACTACTTCAAATGCTTTTGCTGCAAATACCTTACGCTGAACGATGGAGGTTTCCCCCAGTTGAGTTTGTAATAATTGCAACAATGCAGCATAATCTTTTTTAGCTGCTACTACCAAAACATCTTTAAAGTTTTTGGCAGCGGCCCTTATCATGGAGGGGCCTCCGATATCAATTTTTTCTACAACCAGCTTTTCCTTTTCAGCATCACTGCCTTTAAACTCAGTTGTATTTACACCTGCCAGTGTTTCTTCAAACGGATAAAGATCTACAATTACCAGGTCAAGTTCGGGTATCTGGTATTGCTTCATTTCCTGTACATCGGTTTCATTATCCCGCCTTCCTAATATGCCGCCAAACACGGAGGGGTGTAAGGTTTTTACCCTGCCGCCTAATATAGATGGGTAGGTAGTTAATGTTTCTACCGGCACGCAAGGCACCTGCATCTCTTCAATAAATTTTTGTGTACCACCGGTTGAATAAATAGTAACGCCGAGCTGATGTAATTCCTTCACAATATCTTCCAGCCCATCTTTATAAAAAACAGAAATGAGTGCGGTGTTGATTTTTTTTTGCATGATTTTTTTTGTTATTTTTTAGTAGTAATGCAGTTACAGGTTATTTTGGTTACGAGTTACGGGTTAATATTGATTACGGGTTATGAGTTACAAGTTATTAAAGCAAGTTCAAAATATATAAAGCAGAACAATCGAAAAACAACAAACACGTAACACCTAACTCAATCAAAACAAACACGTAACAAGTAACTCTAATTTACCTCAAACACAAAAGCCCCCTGCTCCTGAACAGAATAAGAGCGCAAATGTAATTCTTCGCATTCTTTCTGCCATTTATCAATTTTCCACAAGCTGTTAGAAGCATCGAAAATATATTGTTTGCAATTGAATACTGCAGCAAGGCTGGCAATATATATTTTAGGCCCACGGGAAATTATGATGATATCAATATCAGTTTTTTGTGAAATGCTTTCAAATTGAAGTGGCCTGTCTATTACCAATATCTTCTTTTCATTGAGCTGGTAAAAATTGTTTACCTGCGCCAGGTTATTTAGCCGGACAGAAGGCTTTGTTAATTGCAAGGCTATCCTGCCGGGTTTTAGGTGAAAGTTTTGAAGCATCCCATCTTCCAGTAAAACACTATCGCCTTTAAAATGATAATTGTTTCCTTCAATAAAATCAATTGCCTGGTGTTGCGGCACATTATACACAATGAGTTTTTGTTGCTGGTATATCTGCCACTTAAAATTTGCCTGCACCACTACAAAAGCCAACAGGCTACACAAAGAAATGATAAATGCACTTTTATTTTTGTTTAGCAGCCATGCACTGACACTTACTACCACTACATACAAAAGCCAGGTTGATAAAACGGTGGACGGAATTTTATCCCATACGGTAAACGGAAACTGGTTGATCCAAAGAATAATGCCATTCATCGCCGCAACAAGGATTGCAACAATTTTACCTAAAATAAAACCCAGTCCGGGTACTGCAGCAAGTGACACGAGAGCAATTTCTGCATACAGAATAATGCTTGATAATGGCACTGCAATGATATTGGTAAGCAGGAATAAATTTGGGAACTGGTGAAAATAATAAATACAAACCGGGAAAGTAAGTATTTGGGCGGCAATGGAAATGGCGGCCAGTTTCCAGGCCTTATCAATCCATTTATTTTTTATGTAGAACCAATTATATACAGGCTTTTGAAAAATAATAATGCCCACAACCGCCAGGTAAGAAAGCTGGAAACCTACATCCCACAAAAAATATGGATTATAGCAAAGCATCACAAATGCTGAAGCTGCAAGCGAATTGTAAATGGAAGATTGCTTTTGAAATGTTGACCCAACTGTGATGAATGTAAACATCACCGCCGCCCTTACTACCGAGGCTGAAGCACCTGTTAATAAAGCAAATAACCAAAGGCAGCCAAGTACCAGCAGCACCTGTAATATTTTAGACCTGTTGATGGCGGGTAACCTTTTAAATATCCATAAAAGCAATACATAAATAAGCCCAAGGTGCATACCCGAAATAGCGATGATATGCACCACGCCTGTATTGCTGTACGCCTGCACCAGGTCTTTATCCAGGTCATTTGTATAGCCAATTAACAGCGCCTGTGCAATACCAAGCTCATCCTTACTGCTGCTTACATTTTTGCGGAGTATCGAAAGTATATTTTCCCGTGTTGTAAAAATAAATTGGCGGAATCGGTCCGGGTTTTTATCGTCGGTTTTTACCCAGTCGTTCTCCTTTAAAAACACATTATGAAACACCTGTTGAAAAGCAGCATAACGTTGATAATTAAACGCACCGGGGTTGCCAGAATTTTTAATACCCTGCAATTTTTTACTGATCAGTATAATATCACCATAATGTAATGGTGGTGCAGTACTGTCTTTTGAAAAATACAACAGAATTTTACCCTTACATTTTATTATTGAATCACCTCGGATAAGGTATTTAACTACCCCGTCTGCTTTAAAAGATTTTGTTTTTTCAACAAGCGGCTCATTAATCCTTATAGCGAGGTAATCGCTGTGCTGGTAATAATTTCCAAACCATTCCCCGCTATGCCTGGTATCTTTTTGCCAGGTAAGTAACAAACCAAATGTGATGAGCAATAAATTAATGAGCAGGCCTTGCAAAAAAGGCAATTTAAAACGCAGTGAAAATGGCAGTAAGTAAACAAGTAGATTGGCGGCAGTAAAACTTATAGAAGCCGTTATAATAAACTCAATCGAAATTTGTAAGTACCATTGCAATAATATGCCTGCTACAAGCGGCAGCAGTAATCGGATAAATGGAGCTGATTTCCAAATGGGTACATCAAAATTTTTTGACATATCCTAAGGTACATATTAAATACATAATATGAAACTTTCCCACACAGCTCCACTCTTAATGATGTATCAGCAATATTTCCGCCCTCGAATTTCGTGCAATCTCCCACGGATTTTTACCTGCATTTATCGGACGTTGATTACTAAAGCTTTTGATTGATTCAATTCTGGCAGCGCCAATACGCCGGGTTAAAAGATACCGTTTAACAATATCAGCCCGCTCTACCGAAAGCTTTTCGCATACTGAGTTTACACCTTCTTTTTTATAAGCATGGCCTTCAATTGAAATAGACAGTTCAGGATTGCTTCGTAAAATATTTACAACGCTGTCAAGCACCCGGTATGTTTGCGAAATCAACGAAGATTCCTGCGGTTCAAAGGGTACTATAATTGCATTTTTATTGGGACACCCATTATGCGCTTTATCACCATAATCATTGCGGCAACTATCCTCCGCATCGGCAATACCATCTTCATCCATATCGGCTATGGGCACAGGTGGTGGAGGAATGGGGTAGTTAAGAACTATTTCCGCAGTGCAGTTAAATTCAACGGGCTCCTGCTTAACCCTGCGTTGTTTTGAGCGCAGGCTACTCAGGCCTTTTAACGACAAAAGCCTGGCACTATCCACCCCTCTGCCAAGTACATAATACTTTACAGCCAATGCCCTGTTGAGCGATAGCCAATAACAAATATTGTTGCTCCCTTCATCTAAATATGAAAAGCCATTTATAGAAAGTGTAATCAAAGTATCGGCAAGTAATATTGCTGCAACGCTATCAATTAATTTAAAAGTAGATGTATAATTTAACGACGACTGTTTATATTCAAACGGAATGATAACGGTAACATCATTGGTTTTGGGTACGCTATCAATTAAATTATAAACGTCATTTCTCTTAGTAGTAATATCAATTTGTTTATGTGGGGGAGCCGCAAATAAAGCTGCATTATTAATAAACAGCAACAGCAATATCCACCATTGGATCATATACAATTGTCGGCATGCTATAAAGTATGGATGTAGTTTCTTTTTAATAATATAGGTATAAAGGCTAAAAATAATTGAGAACCTATTACCAACTTATATGCCAACATTAGTCACAAAAAATCTGTTGGTGCAATGGCAACTAAAATTAGTGATAAATAATTTTTCTGTCCGGGCAAAGAAGCAATGTGGAACATAGTTGCATCGCCCTCTTGTACTAAATACCTATGTGGATCTTTAATTATGTTATAAATAATCATGCTTTCCTTTTATAAATTCCCCATCAGCCATCAATAAAATCTTTTCATTCGTCTGCAAAAACTTTAGCTGCCTCCCATCCAATCATGGCTGTTTTACGATTGCTTCCCCAATGATATTGGCCAAAGCCACCGGTTGATTGTATAACCCTGTGGCAGGGGATTAAAAAAGCAACAGGATTATCACCAATAGCAGAACCAGCAGCCCTTGCCGCTTTCGGGCTAGCGATATTTGCTGCAATAGTTCCGTAAGTTGATAAGCGCCCCATGGGTATTTTCAGCAATGCTTCCCATACTTTTATTTGAAAAGCCGTTCCCTTAAGATGCAGTTTTATCTTGCTAAGTTGTTGCCAGTCGTGTGTAAAAATATACAACGCATTTTGCTGTATAAGGTCCACCATTTGCTGGTATTGTGCCTTGGGAAATTGCTTTTTTAATTCTACTAATGCATCCTGGTCATTGTCAGAAAAAGCTATATAACAAATACCTTTTACCGTGGATGCTACCAGTATTTTACCAAAGGGACTTTCCGCAAAACTATAATTGATCGAAAGATTTTCACCACCGTTTTTATATTCTCCCGGTGTCATGCCTTCAATATTTATAAACAAATCATGCAGGCGGCTGGTGCCGGAAAGGCCCGTATCAAAAGCGGTGTCAAATAAAGTTGCCTGCTTTTGCTGCAGCATAGTTTTAGCATGTTGCACAGTAATGTATTGAAGAAATTTTTTTGGGCTCACTCCTGCCCAATCTGTAAACAGTCGCTGAAAATGAAAAGGGCTCAAATTAATTTTTGCAGCAACTTCATCTAACCCCGGCTGTAATTTGTAATTTGTTTTTAAATAATCAATAGCAGTTTCAATGCGGCTAAAGTTGGTGTCAAAATTTTCTTTCATTTTCTATTGCTTTAATACCACAAAATTAAAAATGAAAAGGTGGCCATACAACCCGAAACTTGCTGTTTGTAAATAATAGCCACGAAGGCACAAAGTTTATTTTGAATGTTTTTTTATACTTTGTATCCTTGTCTTCAAAACACATTTAACAAAAATCTGAATTATATAACCAATAATATCACCGCCAGTAAAACAGCCCAGCCTGCAAATCCAAACCATGTCCATTTAATTAATTCCCGTTTGTCTTCTTTAAAAATTATATAAGCAAGTAAAACTGCAATAGGCCCTAATACCAATCCTTTTAATAACCAGCTTATTTTCTCCAGTGTAGTTACTTCCCCATCATCATACAGCTTTATCATTTTCTTCATACGCTTTTGCGAAAGCTTAAAGGAAAACTTTTCAAGAAAATTTATTTTCTTTCCTTTCAGCTTTTCATACCCGGGCACAGTTAAACTAACAAACCATTTCATTTGCGCAACCCGGAGCTGATCCTTACTGGAAGTTTTTGGCCCTTCAAAAACTACAGCCTTTTCAGAAAATATATATGCAGGAGCTGCCGGCCGGGCAATGGTACTCAGCAATAAAAGCGATAAAATGCAAAGGGATAATTTCATGTGCATTGTTTTGGGGTTTAAAATGAGTGAAGGTTAAAGATGGTAATTTGAAATGTAGTTAGTATTATCAACACGGGTATGCAGTGCTTAAAAATTATGTTACAATTCCTGCTCTAATTGTCCCTTTGCCCTTGCTTCCGACAACTTTTTTAATTGTTTGGTCATTTTTATATTGTTGCTGGTATTCTCACAATAGTCGAGCAACAGTTTAACAGCATTTAGTGTAACCGCCTTTGTATCTTTTGAGACTGCTTTATTTTCAAGGCTATACTTAGTCATCGCAGCCATGTAAATTCCTAACAGGTCATCACTTCCTTTCATTATTTTAGTCGCTGCTTCATCCAGCGTAAATGTATAATCGGGTGTTCCTGACATCCACTTAATAACGAACTGCAAAGATTTTAACCTGCCAATATCATCTTTATCAAATGGTGTGGTTAACAGGTAATTGGTGGCAATTAAAACAAACGAATCCGCAACTTTATAGTCAATTGCTTTATCAAGTTTTATATCATTAAAATTGGGGAGATTTTGAGAAAACAAAAAGTTGTTGCTAAGTAAAAGAAAAGCAAAAATTATTTTTTTCATAAAGGGAGTTTTTAGATTAAAATAAATTGGAGATACACAAATATATAAGCAAATCTTACAAAACTTCATTTTAAGAATTGTATATCAAATTTTCGCTGCTGTTTATTATAGTGGTGGGCCGGTAAGTAAACCGATCAACGACAAAACAATATTTTATTTTTAAGCTAATTTCCTTTGCCTTTATTACTCACGCTAATTTTTGCAATACCCACCAACATCAATGACAATAATAAAAATACAATCACAACCCCTGCTACATTTACAAACACTTTATTATAACCAAGAATATTTACATCCATAAAAGGATATGGATAGAATCCACTGACGGACCCACGTATCAATATGTAAATGCAATAAAGGGAAGGGTAGATGAGCCAGGGCAAAATACTTTTCCATTTCAAAGATTGTTTTGCGGTAAACAAAAACCAGTATAGAATAAAGAGCAGGGGAATAACGGTATGAAGTAATTCATCTACAATAAACTGCCATCCTTTCGGGGTCCATAAAAAACGGAGGATAACATTGTAAATCAGCCCAACAACTGCAATGTAAACTGTAAGTGCAGTGAGGGTAGCTGGCCTGGAAAAAAATTTGCCCCAGGCACCAAGCGGTTTTAGTAAAAGAAAAGTAACACACAAGGCGACCAAAATATTTGTAAGGATGGTAAAGAAACTAAAGAACCTTATAATTGTTTCAGGTATAGGGGCAGTGCGGTTAACAATTATCAGGTAGAGCTGAAAAATGATTGCGAACCAACCTAAAGTTGCTCCGGTCACTAAAAAAGCACTCTTTGTTTTTGAAGAATTGTTTTCCATTCTGTTGAGTTTAATGTGTTTTTATTTTTAACCCTAACAAATATAAATTCAAACAAATAAAATTGAATGATTTCAAAAATTTGTAAGCAAAAGATAATGACGGAAACTCATAGTCACTTTCGCCATTTAGTTATTTCGCCAAAACAGTTTGATTTCTTTCAACAAATCAACATTGTAAATCAGGCTTCAAAAAAAAGATTAAATTTTAATACGGTTGAAACACCACCCCGGCATCTAAACCCACCGTTTAACCGTATCTTCTTTTTTTAATTATTTATCTATGCGCTGCATTTCCACAATCATATTCATTCTGTTTGCTTTTAATACTGCTTACGCTCAAACCAGTAACACGGTCCGTTACAGAAACCTGGTATTTAATGAAGTGTTGACAGATAAAAATATCAGTTACGAAATAAGCAATAACGGAGCATCAAAAAATAAGCACCACCTGTTGGATGTATACCAACCAGCCGGAGACACTGCTAACCGGCGGCCACTCATTATATGGATACATGGCGGCGGTTTTAAATTTGGCAAAAAAACCTCCAGGGGCATACCCGGGTGGAGCAAAAGTTTTGCACAACGGGGTTATGTATGCGCTGCTATCAATTACCGGCTCACCAAAAAGAAAGCTTTGTCGCAGTTTCCTGCACTGGCGGATGGTTGTTATGATGCTGTAGAAGACCTACACCAGGTAATAGCATTTTTTAAATTGCATGATGAGCGCTATAATATTGACACTAACCGTATCATACTTGCCGGCAATTCTGCCGGGGCCATTACTGCCCTGCAGGCCAGTTACAGCAGCTTTGCCGACCTTGCAAAAAAAGCCGGACGCCCAGATGCTGATTCATTATCAAAAAAATATAATCCTTTAAAAATTGCTGCAATTATAAATATGTGGGGGGCCATCTTTGATACAAGCTGGATGCAGAATGCCAAGGTTCCAATCGTAAGTATTCATGGTAGTGGAGATAGAGTGGTATCAATAAATTCGAAGGACAATTTAATGTTTGGAAGTATCCCCATTCACCGGCAGGCAGAAAAGTTAGCTATACCCAACAGGGTAAAAGTTTACGAAGGTTATGGCCACGAAATACAAAAACATTTTATTCCCTTTTTTGCCGGTGCTCCTGTTAAAAAACGCTGGCTGGAGGCAGGGCAATTTGCAGCAGATTTTTTATACGATATAATGTACCCGCAACAATAATAATCCAACGATCTGATTAATAAAAAAGCCTCAACGTTAATTGAGGCATAATTCCGTTATAAAGATTTTAAGGCTTTACATTTATTATATTCCGGGCATTCTAATTTGCTCCCTTTAGAGCCATAAAAATATATGGGTCTATAGAATAATAAACTTCAATGTCTTTAGGATATTCACCCATTTCCAAAGTTAACAGGTGATTGGATTCTCTTAATTGCCACATGTACATTTTTTCTGCCTCCTTTACCGGAATGAATATCTCCGGAAGTTTTTCCTGCACCAGGCCATTCCAACACGCCTCTTGTAATCTTTCTCTTTCTGATAAATTTTTATTGCTTTCAGTAGTACTTTTATCGTTATACTCCCTGGCGGTAAACCCTGTGGTTGCAACTAATATTACTTCCTGTTGTGTATTATATGTTTTCATAAAAAATGAGTTTTAGTTTCTCTTAATTAATAGACGTAAAAATGTGTGCAAAGGCATACACAGGATTGGGAATATATTGTTAATTATACAATCAGAATGCCAGTTATAATTCCAGCATTGCCAACTGCGTTCATAAATTAAACGCTGCTTATTTCTATTTATTTTTTGCCTGGGATTGTATGCCGGGTTATAAATTAAAAACCCGGTTGCATTGTAAGTGAATTGATGACAGCAAAAAACATATACCCTTCATTTCCAGCATAGTAAACATTCATTTAGCAATTATGTTTTATCCACGTGTGGAAATATACCTACAGCCGTTTAAGAAATCATGGTCACAATATGTAGCGTACTTAACGAAAAAATCTGCAGGGTGGATGTATTAAACTCTACTGCACTGTACCGGCAACGTTCACCAATGTGATATCGTTCAATGGCTGCCGGATGGAAGCGGTAGCCCCGACGCAGGAGGGCTACAAGCGCACAGCCGGAACAATGCCCAACAATGTACTAATCTTCACAGCCCCTCATTTGCATTAAAAAACCGGAAATAACTCCGGTTCTATAATCATTTTATTCGTTAGGAAAATCTGCCCCCACGGTTGTTGCTTCCCATTCGTCGAAATCCTTTTTTAGTTCTTCCAGTTTAAGGCGTGCGCCTTTTAAAGCAGCTACGCCCAACAACAACCGCAAAGGCGGATTGGATGACTCTACCACTTTGATAATGGCGGCAGCAGCTTTTACAGGATCACCCGGCTGGTTGCCGCTATAGCCCCTGATGTCATCCTGGTTTTTGCCGGCGGTGGCAGCGTAGTCATCAATTTTTACCTGACTATCGTTTGCAGAGCGGCCGGCCCAATCGGTACGAAAACCGCTGGGGGCAACGATGGTAACCTTAATACCCAAGGGTGCGGTTTCTTTTGCAAGTGCTTCTGAAAGCCCGTCAACAGCGTACTTGGTGGCATTATAAAAGCCCACTGCCGGAAAACTTCGCAGGCCGCCAATGGAAGAAATATTGATGATATGGCCGCTGCGTTGCCTGCGCATAAAAGGCAACACTTCCTGTGTAATTTTGGCCAGGCCAAAAAAATTGATGTCAAACATCCGGCGCACCTGGTCATCTTCACTTTCTTCAACTGCACCAAAATAACCAATGCCTGCATTGTTAACCAGCACATCAATTTGCCCGAATTTTTGCAGGGTGGAGTTTACAGCCGAAACGATGTCTTCAGCAACTGTTATATCAAGCTTAACAGCAAGGGAGGTTTCAGCATAATCCGCTACAATATCTGCTACATCAGCTGTATTGCGTGCTGCAACGGCAGCATTGTATCCAAGGGCCAGTACCTGCTTAGCCAGCTCACGGCCAAAACCTGTAGAGCATCCTGTGATTAACCAAACTTTTTTCATGCGAACAATTTTTATTTTTTGAGATTATGAATTTTTTGTTACGGGTTACGGGTTTGTTTTGTTTTTATTGTTTTGCTTTGAGTGAGTTCATTAAAATTGTTAGGAAGGAAAAATTTCACATTTGCATTTTGGCACATTTGCACCTTGTCACCTTTGCACATTAATTTGCACATTGTCTTTTACCAGGCCCAGTACTTCACTTGTCCAGTCTCTTATTTTATCGCACAATTCTATATCATTTACCAACGGTT
The DNA here is from genome assembly GCA_031392305.1 of Ferruginibacter sp. Lineage (GTDB taxonomy): Bacteria > Bacteroidota > Bacteroidia > Chitinophagales > Chitinophagaceae > Ferruginibacter. Next base: position 10,765 of record JANMVB010000492.1, on the reverse strand, counting down.
TTCCAAATGAAGGGATCATCTTTTTTACCCTGTCCTGCCATTCTACAGTTTCCATTTGGTGAGGAAAACAGCGTTGTATTAATCCAAGCATAATTGATACAGAGGTAGATGCTCCCGGCGAAGCTCCCAGCAAAGCCGCCAGTGAACCATCTGCAGCGGTTACTACTTCCGTCCCAAATTCCAGTATACCTCCCTCCTTTTCATCTTTTTTAATAACCTGCACCCGCTGGCCAGCAATCTCCAGCTCCCAATCCTGCATTTTAGCTGCAGGCAGGTATTGTTGCAGCGCCCTTAATTTATCTTCTGGGGTTTGCCTTACTTCATGAATAAGGTATTTTGTAAGTGGAATATTATCCAGCCCCGCAGCAATCATCGAAAAAATATTGCTAAACTTAATACTATTGGGCAGGTCCATAAACGAACCGTTCTTTAAAAATTTGGTAGTAAAGCCGGCATAAGGCCCAAACAGCAGCGCCTGTTCTCCATCTATCATCCGGGTATCAAGGTGGGGCACCGACATGGGTGGCGCACCTACCGATGCCTTGCCATATACTTTTGCATGGTGCCTGTTAATGATGGCTGTATTGGTGCAACGCAGCCATTGCCCGCTTACCGGAAATCCACCAAATCCTTTGCCTTCGGGGATGCCTGATTTTTCCAGCAAAGGCAGCGATCCGCCGCCGGCCCCGATAAAAACAAATTTTGCCTGTATGTTCAGGCTTTCTTTGGTGCCACGGTTTTTTACGTCAATGCTCCAGTTGCCATCATCCATCCGGTTAATATCCCGTACCTCATGATTGAGGTGAATGGAGACACCATTTGTTTTATCAAGATATTGCAACATGCCACGGGTGAGTTGACCAAAGTTTACATCCGTACCAATTTCCATCTTTGTTGCAGCCACTTTTTCCTGTGGGTTTCTCCCTTCCATTACAAGCGGCATCCATTCAGTAAGCTGTCGGGTATCCTCCAAGTATTGCATACTTTTAAATGGATGATATTGGGTAAGGGCCGAATGGCGTTTTTTAAGAAAATCCACATTGGCACCGCCCCAAACAAAGCTGATATGTGGAATACTTTTTATAAAACCCGGCGGTACAATATTTTGCGTTACCAGCCAGGCCCAAAACTGGCGGCTCACTTCAAAAGATTCATCAATGGCAATGGCCTTGCTGCAATCTATGCTGCCATCATCTTTTTGCGGTGTATAATTAAGTTCACAAAAAGCGGAGTGGCCGGTACCAGCGTTGTTCCAGGCATCCGAACTTTCGGCGGCAACCCTGTCGAGCCTTTCAAAAATTTCGATGGTAATAGTTGGGTCAAGTTCCTTCAGCATCATGCCCAGGGTGGCGCTCATAATACCTGCACCAATCAACACTACATCAGGCGATGTGTATTTATTTTCATTTGTACCCATAGTAAATATTTGGCACTGCGAAGGTAAATGGGTAATAGTAAATTGCTGAAAACAAATGTTTACAGAATTATAGAATTATTTATAAAATTGATAGGTTTTATTTTTTTTACCAGCATTACATCAATGGTCAACATCGTTGTGTCACTCCCTTGTACGTCATACCAATGTGGAACTTTACCTGCATGATAATTAACTCAATAGTTTAGCCCATTCGCAAGCTGCATTAAATTCACATTGTTCAGAACCCCCTTCGGGGGGAGGAGGGCTTGGACAGGGGCTTTACATTTTGGGTGGTAGGTGGGCTTTCTTCAGAAAATCTTTTTGTTCCTGCACCCTCGCTGTTAAAGCACGTAACCTATCAGAAAGCCCATCGGTATTGTATTGAAAATTTTCGGCTGACTTACCTATTTGATTTATTTTTTGCCAGGCAGATAAAATGGCACCGGCAATAGGGTCCAGCATGGCATGTATATCGTTTATATTTTTTGCTGGTGTAAAATTATTGTTGCGGTATTGTACAAATGCATTAAAAATATTGGTGGCCCGATTAAGGTCTTCTACTGCAGCATTATACAACTCCATATCATTTTCCCCATGCACTATCGCAATTTTCATTTTGATAAATGCATGCCAGTTTTTTTGCAACTCGTTTTCAATACCTGCCTGCTGTATGCGCCGGAAAGCTGCCTGGTGTTGCTGTAGCTCATTTAATTGAAGAAACGCCAGTGCGGAATCACTGTAATTAAAAGCTGGTGTATTTTTTTTAGCATATCCAATACCCCGGTTAAATTCCTTTTGCGTAAGTGGATATGGTAGCAACTGCCACAGTGGATCAAAAGCAATATGCGATTCAATAAATTGATCGGGAGGTACCAAAAACCATCTTGTGTTGTAAGTTAATCCTTCATCCCAGGTAGGGTCGCAAAAGAACCATTCATTGTTGAGATAGACTGCACACCAAACATGACCCGTACGATTTACATAGCCATCCTGCTTTGTATAACCCGTAACCACAAAACTTGTTAACCCTGCCTTGTTGGCAATATCATTAAAAATTTCTGCATAGTTTTCACATACGCCTTTTCTTCTTCTCAGTGCGGCGGTGATTTTAGCTTCTGCATCTGCTCCCCAGTTAATGCTGTACATACTATCTGTACTATATTTTAAATTGGCGGTAACCCAGGTATAGATTCCCCTGAATTTTTCATGGTCTGTTTTAAAATTTAATTTTATATAATTGGCAATGAGGCTGGTGGTATAGGTTTCTGCAGGTGGGATACTGAGCGCCATTTTATCTGCGTATGAATATTCGTTAAAATGCTGGGCCTTTACTCCAACACTATAAAATATTACCAGGAATAGAAACCAGTTGGCATTCATGTTTCTAAATTATTGAAATACGGTTAAAACAAAAAGCTAATTATGCAGCCCCATCCCCCAAAGGGAGGTTCTGAAGAATGTGACTATAATATTTGGGCTAATTATCATGCAGGTAAAGTTCCACACTGGTATGTGGTACAAGTGAGTGACACAACGATGTTGCCCATTGTTTTTCTGCTTGGGCAAAAAGAACTTTTCGCTTTTCCGGTAATCAACTTTAAAATAACCATTCAAAAAATTTATAGATCAGCCAAAAAATGCCTGCAATAAAAAGCAATAAAACCAGCAACACCGGAATGATTACCAACCATGCACTTCCCCTGTGCCGGCCTTCAACATAATGTTCTTTCATAAGCCGCATATTTCGTATGTTAGCTTTAAAGGCTACATCAAACAGATCGCCCAATATGGGTATCATTCCGAACAGCATATCAATTAAAATGTTTACTACCATCCGTGCCATCACAAAGCCACTGGCGCCGTTTTGGCTCATGATAATGAGCATATAACCCGATACTGCAAATGTGCCAAGATCGCCTACGCCGGGGATAAGGCCAATGATGGCGTCCATGCCAAACCTGATCTCCGTACCCGGAATACGAAACTGGCTGTCCAGTAGTTTTGCCAACATATCAAGCTGCTTTATTACAGCCACATTTTTATTTTTTTCCTCCATACTTTTATTTTATGTTTTTTCTGCGTTCCATTAACTCACGCCAGGTTGCAAGAATGATACCTTCTTTTTGAAGTGCTTTTTTAAATGCCGGGTGAGTCATTGCAAGCAAGTCACCTTTTCGGGTAGGGCCAGATTCAGAAATATATTTAAACACATCTGAGGGAGCAGTGCAATGCATAATCATCATGGTAATGCCTGGCTTTAATAACTGCAACGCCGCTATATATTTTGCCGTTTTATATTTACACAATGCTTCATCGGATATTGCAGAACCGGTTGGCAGCGTCCATTCGTAACTGGTATTGTGCAAATCGTCCAATACCGGTAAACCGTTTCCCCAAAGCACTTTTCCTGTTGCCCTTATTTGAGCCCACATGGGTTCAGGCAATTTTGTTTGCTCCTTAATTAAGGAGGCATGGCCAGCAGGGAACATTACCGGAATTTTATTTTCAATTCCCAGCTTTGTATAAACTTCCAAAAAAGCAGGGCTGGCAAATAAAGTACCCATGTGGCTATCGAGGTGGGTAGGTTGAAACCCCATGCCCTTTGCCCGCTGCAGTTGTGCATTAATTTCTTTTGATACTTCAGCAGGACTTGCATTTTTAACTACATCCGCAACATCCGGCCAAAGGGCACCTTCTTTATCTACCAGGCCGGGCACGGCTTCTTTACCTGCCAATGGGCCCCAGCGGTAACCTTTCCATTCGGAGGTGAGGGTTAAATGCAACCCGGCATCAACAGATGGATGTTGTTTTAAAAAATGAACAAATGCAGGCACCCAACCACAGGGCATCATTACGCTGCAGGAATTGGCTGCACCTTTTGTAATGGCAAGGATAGCTCCTTCATTGGAATCGAAGGACATGCCGGCATCATCCACATGCAGTATCACTACTTTGGCCCCTTGGGGGTAACCAAGTTTTTCGGCATAAGTGCTATCCGGTTGTTGCGAAAAAGAAAAAGTGGCTGGTAATAAAAAAATAATAAAGGCGGCAAATAATCGTATTAATTTCATAGTTAAAATTTGAAATTAAATGTAGTAAAGATTAGGGTTACAGGTATATTCTTTTATGAACTAAACCAATTAATAAGCTGCTAAACAGAATAACCGGTTAAATTAAAAAAGTAAATTAGCATAAAAAATTATGGGCTACCTGCTGTTGATACTTACAATTATCTCTGAAACTGCCGCTGTAATATTTATGAAATATTCCAATGGGTTTCAACATAAAATTCATGCCGGCATAGCCATGGCTGCCTATTTGCTAAGCTTTGTTTTTTTAACGCTTGCTCTCAAATACCTGGAGGCTGGCATAGCTAATGCAGTATGGGCGGGAGCAAGCACAATATTGGTAGCGGTGTTGGGAATTTTTCTTTTTAAAGAACAACTCAGTACAATGCAATGGATATGCCTGGGGCTAATTGTAATTGGGTTGGTTGGCCTCAACGTGGCAAAAAAAATTTGAACTGCGTAACCAGGACGTAAGAAAAAAAATCTTACAATCATTTCATCTTACAATCATCACATCCCACAATTCGCACAAACCCTATAATCCTATTAATCCTAGTTGTCATTGTTTTTTAAACGCCGGGTCTGTGCTCATCGATTTGTTATAGAGATAATATTTTCCATCAACATTATTACGCCAGTAACGGTGCCCTTGTAAATCATAGTAATACCTTCCATCCACACTCAATTTTGCAGCCTGGTCATTTACTGTTATAACCTTAGGAATGGGTGCTTTGGGTTTTCTTTTTACCACGGCTTTCTTTACAGTAACAGCAGAATCACTCTTTTTTACAACTACTACACTATCGTACTTTTCTACAAGAATTGGGGTTGTTGTTGTGGGTACTGTTTTTTTACTACAGCTATAGCAAATTAAGATTACAAAAGAGAAGATGATAAGGGAAAAATTTTTTGACATTCAACAAGTTTTACATTGACCTATCAATAAGCTTACCAGAAATTGTTGTATTTTTTTAAGCGATAGGTTGAAAAAAAAATTGTAAACATTATTTGCTTCAGTGGTTCGTGACAAGAACCACGGCACTGGCGTTTCGTGAGAACAGGATCCCCGGCGGTGGCTAAAGTTTTTTCAATTTATATATAAAGGAATTGCTTGATTATTTCTGCAAAGGGCCTTCCCACAACACCTGCTCAATCATCCAGGCATTATTCTGTTTAGAAAGTAAAACATAATCAATTCCCCACCAGGCGGTGACTTTTGCTGAGGCAATTGTATTTTGAATATCTAATACTTCTACTTTCTTTGGTGCATCCTGTTTTGCAAAATGCTTTTTGTCGAAAACTTTCTTTGCATAATCCAGGGCCTGGCGGTAAGTCATGTATCCATCAGGAGCATAATTGCCTGAAGTTTTATCTTTCCAATAACCAAATTTGTGCAGAGATGGCAGTAAGCATTTTATAAGTTTACTTGTATCGCCTTCATAAAACCCTTCAATATAGTTAAGGCAGGCTTTTGAAACATTTTCTTTAGCACTTTGGGCAGCAACTATATTTGAAATGATTATAAAGAAAAAAACTATAGCGGTTTGTTTCATGATTTTTGATTTATTTATCTAAATATAAACTACCTGCAAAAAAAATGGTTAACCGTTTATGTAATATTTAGTAAGAGAGGGTTCAGCCCTGTTAACCTGAAGCTAAAGATTTAGGCTGGCGATGCGTTGGAATTATTTTATAACTATAAGCCAAACCAAAGAATTAAAAAACTAAAGATCAAGATTACAAAACCCCTTTTCCGGGCAACGCCTCCCAACGAGCCCGGGCCGGGCGGGGAGGTTGGCGATTTTCACTTACTGTTTGAGGATATGCTAAGACACTTGCCTGAAGATAAATCAACCCCATTGAACTGGCAGTGAAATAAAAATACAGTTGATTTTTATAAATGAAAGCTCTCTGTTCCATGTGACATTATACCATAACCGTTACCCTTAAAAAAGTAGCTGTAATAGTTGTGGTATTGTTGTCGGTACTCATGTTTTGGCTATTAAACAATGCTTCCAGTTCTTCCTGTAATTGTAAAGCATTGCCATTTTTTTCCGCAGCTTCAAATGCATTCATGGTGGGGCCATAGTAAGTTTTAAATACATTCACAAATGCTGTTGGTGAATAAGGAGCATTAAATGTAAAAGTATCTTTGATGAAAGATATTTTTTCTTTAGCTATACCTGCCTGTACAAAACGTTCGGTAACCTGGTCTTCTTTACCCCATAACATAGGGCTAATGAAACCTTCTGGTGGCGGCGGTGTATAAGCAGAACTGATCTTTAATATTTGCGCCACCAGCGTTGGATCTCCAGGGATCCAGTTGCCCATTACTATTCTGCCCCCGGGTTTGGTTACCCGTACCATTTCCTTTGCCACATCAAATGGCTTTGGGGCAAACATGGCACCAAAGATAGAGACAACAATATCAAAACTTTCATCCTCAAGGCCATCCAGTGATACCGCATCACCTTCCTGAAAAATACAATTACTCAATCCTTCTTGTTTTGCCCGCAGGTTTCCAGCTTCAACAAGGTTTCTTGCTATGTCAACACCCAAAACGGTTGCACCTGATTTTGCTTCAGGTATTGCTGTGGTGCCATCCCCGCAACCAAGGTCTAGGATTTTTAAATTTTTAGTGATGCCTAATGAGGCTACTAATTTTTCTCCGCTCTCACGCATGGTTTGAGCAAGCTGGGTAAAGTCCCCTTTTTCCCAAAGAATTTTGTTCGGATTCATGGCTATTTTTTTTGATTATTAATTGATTTTTTATCAGCTATTGATTGAAGCAAAAATTATGCAGGTTTGAGAAGGTGACTTACTTTCCGGCAACGTCTCCAAATAAGCCTTAACTCGTAAGTTGGCTTTTTATTCTTATTATTTAAGCTTTTGTTTAGCCACCTGCCCTTAGATAAATAAACCACAAATTCCATAGTTGAAATAAAAAATTATAGTTGATTTATTTGAGAGAATTGGGCAACGGCATCGGTTAATAAAAAATAACTAAAATCTCCCGGTAACAGCGTTTAGCGGGGGCTTTTTTTAGGGGGATTTCAGTTATTTTTCTTAATGTTGATAGTAGATTTTTAACGAATATCTTTAAATTTCTTCGGATTTTGTCGCCCATCTTTTGTCGACAGAATCTAAATTTCAGTCTCCAAAATTTCATAAAAAATTAAGTAGTCGCTTACGATTTTTACTCTTACACTTTCTGATGTTGTCCTTTTTCCAATATAAAGGTTAAGAGGGAAGTTCTATTTTCTGTAAAAAAAGCTTATCAAATTTTTCACTGAACCTTGAAGATTTATTTCTATTTATCCAATACTCAAAAATTTGAATATCTGATCTGATTAAAGTTTACTATTTCATTAAAATATAATGTGAGAAAAGATCCCTATTGATATTCTGTACAAGAGTGCGACGCCAATAAAGCTTAATTGAAATACTACTGCCTGGACAACAAAAAAAATGGTTGTATAGAAGGGCGATGCAACGATGTTGATTTGTGTACTTAGCCCGGACAAAAAATTTCTTTACGCCTTTTCCTATTGTCATCTATAAAGAGTTTCTAAAGTTTTACCCGGTTGTTTTTAACCAGTTATTATACAAAGCCACAAACAATACACAGGATAATAAAAGGTGCAGTGGTTGTGCCAAAGCTGGTATATCCAGGTTTGCCATTACAACACCGAGGGCAATTTCACCCACTACACAAAGCACAATGAGCAAAGTGCTCGCCAATGGAATGCCCGACTTTTTAAACTGAAAATAAATATATAAGCATAACACGGCAATTACAAGCGAAAAGGAGCGGTGTATATAAAATATATAATCCAGTTTTGCCACCCATAGATCCCTGCTGGTATATTTGAGATCAGTGCTTATTTGGTCTATTTGTTCCCGAACTGCTGTTCCAAATATTATTTGTATAACTAAAAGTAAAAGGGTAAGTATAGTAATATTCCTTAATTTTTTATTATGGTAATGTTGCACCGGGGTTATAAAATGAATGATGGTAAGTGCCAGCGCTGCAATAAGTATAGCCACCAGCATGTGGGTAGTAATTTTTATCGTTTCAAGGTTGGCTTCTACCACCCTTTTGCCCAGCCATCCCTGGAAACCCGTGAGTAGTAACAATGCACCGCAAAGCCAAACTATTTTTCGGTTTGTTTTCCAAAATTTTAAACTCCACCCAAATTGCACCAGTAATAACAATCCCAATAAGGCGCCCAGCAGCCGGTTTATGTATTCCGTCCAGGTATGAAACACATTGAAACTATGATCAATGTCCTGCTGCTTTAAATATTTTTCATAGTCGGCTGGTAACTGGCTGGCATCTGTTGGCGGCACCCACATACCAAAACATTTTGGCCAATCCGGACAGCCCATACCGCTTTGCGTCATCCTTACTATGCCGCCGGCAATGATCACCAAAAAAACTGCTACTAATATAATTTGTGAAAACCTGAGAAAGGAGTTGGATGATTTCATATTTACACAAAGGTATTAACACAGTTAATTGAAAAAGTAGTTTGTTGATTCATTATTTTTGACATGCAATGTTGTTTCCATTTTTTCAAAATTCATTTATAGAAGCCGGGCTTGATGAAGCCGGCCGTGGCTGCTATGCCGGGCCGGTGTACGCCGCAGCGGTAATACTACCAACAGATTTTTATCACCCTTTGTTGAACGATAGTAAGCAACTGCAGGAAAAAGAAAGAGACCTTTTAAGGCCAATTATAGAAAAAGAAAGTATTGCCTTTGCCGTGGCGGGTGTGGATAATGACGAAATTGATTTGATTAATATTTTACAGGCTTCATTTAAAGCAATGCACAAAGCTTTGAATGAACTACAAACAAAGCCCGGGTACTTATTAATAGATGGTAACAGGTTTAAAGCCTACAATAATATTCCGCATGAATGTATTGTAAAAGGCGATGGCAAATATGCTTCCATAGCTGCGGCCAGTATTTTGGCTAAAACATACCGGGATGAATATATGCAACAACTGCACCTTGAGTTTCCGCAGTATGGATGGAGCAGTAATAAAGCTTATGGAACTGTTGTGCATCGCAATGCAATTGAAAAGCACGGCATCTGCAAATACCATCGTAAAAGCTTTAATATTTTTCGCCCCGAATCACAGTATATTTAATATGGTATTTTAGTTTCTCCCTTATCATATTTGTTCTGGTTTCTCAAATTTATTTCTACCTGATTAAACCTTCCGGCGCTTGCCCCGTCTTTATATACACAACCGGTTAATTAAAACTTATTACTTAAAAAATTTAAATTATAAATATGAAAACGAAACTAATGATCGCATTTTTTACCCTGTTGAGCTTCACGGCTATAAATGCCTCTGCCCAAAACCAACGTGGGTTTTATGATGAAAATCAACGCATACGCCAGGGTATTGCCAGCGGACAACTTACAGTAGCAGAAGCCGCCAGGTTAAATGCACAGAAAACACAATTACGTAGAGAAGCCATTCGTTATAAAACAAATGATGGCCGCATTGGCCCGCTTGAAAGAGCAGACCTGCGCCGGGATAACAGAAGACTGAATAAAAATATTTGCCGTCAAAAACACGACAGGCAAAGAAGGTATTAATCATTTAATAAACCACTGAAATCAATTTAATCAATAAACCCAAAACCAGTAATTATGAACACAAAATTTTTATTAGCCACTGCAATTATTTGTGCAATTGGCATCAACACTGCAAACGCACAGGTAAGAAAAACTGCCAGGCACCAGCACACTCGTATTAAGCAAGGCGTAAAAAGCGGTGAGCTTACAAAAGCTGAAACAATCAACCTTGCTAAAGATCAAAAAGAAATAAGGCAGGATGTAAAATTGGCAAAGGCCGATGGTGTTGTAACTGATGGCGAAAAAAAGGAAATTCGGCAGGACCAACGCCAGGCAAGCCGTAAAATTTTCCGTAAAAAACACAACAAAAGAGACAGGGATTAAAACGTGTGAAAGTTAATAAAGTATCTAAGGTTGACATGGTGTATAAGCAATAAGGTGCCGGCATTTGCCGGTGCCTTTTTTTGTAATACGCTTTTTAAAAAAAGTGCCGTAATAAAGCAGAGCACTTGTTATAATGTGAGTAAAGATCCACACAGGTATGTGGTACAAGATTCTGTGTTGCAAACCAATTGATTTAAAATATTTATTTTTGTTTTTTAGGCGGCTTAAGCCAGCCTGTTTAGTGGAGCTCTCTTTATTGACAGCTCCCTATTTTTTTGTTTTCTCCTGCCAATTCCAGCTCCT
>JANMVB010000424.1:0-10885 GCA_031392305.1 Ferruginibacter sp. | reverse complement strand
ATTGGTTCGAACCATGTTTTATAATGCTGCCATTCTACAATGTCTTTGATTATCTCTAAACAATTAGTCCACACTTTATCAAAAACTTTATCCATTATTCCTTAAGCAATTTTTATATTGAGTAAATATTATTCTGTAAATTTTTAGTAAAAATCTTCCTTTGCAACCTTATAAAACATTTTTGAGAAAGACAGCGAATATCAAAATAATTTATCGAAAAAAAAATTTTTTATTCACTTGTTTTTTTACCTACCACCACAGTATGGAATTTTGTTAAATTATTATTTTTTATTTTGGAAAATTCAAAATCAAGTCTTCCTAATACAATGCCCGCCCAGCCTACCTGGTTCACTAAAACATCATTACCTGATTTATTTTTTAATAACGCAGGTTCATCTAAAAAGGTATGTGTATGCCCCCCAATTATTAAATCTATATTTTCAGTTTCACGTGCAAGTATTTCGTCGCTTATTTTTTGTTCATCCGGTTTATATCTATAACCCAGGTGGCTAAGGCAAATAACCATATCGCACCCCTTTTCTTTTTTAAGTGCTGCTGCTACCCTGTTTAAGTTTACAACAGGATCAAGGTATTTTGTATTACCGCTTAAATTATCCGGCACTAAACCTTTCAGTTCTATTCCTACGCCTGTAATACCAATTTTCAATTTCCCTTTTCTTATAATAGTGTATGGTTGATACCTTCCTTCCATTGGTGTATTAGTAAAATTGTAATTACAAATAAGCAATGGAAAATTTGCAAGTTTTAATTGCGTAGCAAAATTATCAAGCCCTGCATCAAAATCGTGATTTCCCATTGTTACTGCATCATACCCCATGGCAGCCATTGCCTTCATTTCAGGCTCGCCTTTATATATATTAAAGTATGGTGTGCCTTGAAAGATATCACCTGCATCCAGTAATAATACATGTTGTTCTTCGCTGCGAATTTTTTTTATTATTTCAGCCCTTGCTGCTACACCACCTAGTCCCTGGTTTCTGCTGCCATCCATTGGAAAAGGCTCCAGCCTGCTATGCACGTCGTTGGTATGTAGTATAGTTAGTTTTTTTATTTCACTATTATTGTCCCATTCCGCAGCCAATGAATTGGATGTTAATAATCCACCCGTTGCCAATAATGATTGTGCTATAAAATTTCTTCTACTCTGCATTGGTAACCCTGTTTTCAATTTGTGCGGTAATTTGTTTTCCTTCATTTTGCAGTTTAGAAAAATATCCTATCACTGCATCCCGAAATAAATATCCATTGTTTTGTTGTGGAATAGTTTTTAGCATTTCACAATTGTCTCCTCCATTTGCAACATAATCAAGCAGGGCTATAGTATATTCTGTTGTTTCATTTAATACTTTACCATCTATAAATATGTTAACCGCTTTTTTATTTTTTATTTGGTAAGATACACCTGCGCAGGGCCAGCCTCCTCTTGAAGCTGTAATATCTAAAAACTGCAGAAGCACACTACCTTTTATTTTCAGTAAAACAATTATATTATCAAAGGGGGCAACTTCAAAAATTTTACCCCTTGTAATATTGCCGGCAGGCAATGCGTTTAACCTGATACCACCATAATTTAAAAAAGCTGCATCAACATTTGCAGTATATTTTTCTTTAGCCATGTAAAGCATTGCATCGGCCAAAACATTATTGAGCTTTCCTTCAGGTTGTTTTTTTTCAAGTTCCATCCCGGCCACAGCAATTACATCATTCATTGTTTTATTAATGCTGTCGCTGTATGGCTTTAGCAATAATACCAAGGCCTTATCACCTGTTTGTTTGGAGGAAACCCTGTAATCAACAAACTGCACCTTTGCAGGTTGGTAGGCTGTTTTACAAGCTGAAATTAAAAAAAGGAATGCAAAGAAAGCAATGCTACCCGGGTATTTTTTCATTGAAGTTGCAGAGTTTTAAGCAAGGTAAGATAGGGTTTTTTACATACTAAAACCAATTCTCAATGTAAAATATTTTTTCGTTAAATAAGTTTACATTCGCATGATAAAATTTAAAAAATGAGTTACGAATTAACAGGTAAATTGGTTGCTAAGTACGATACCATGCAAAAATCTCCCACTTTTAAAACGAGGGAATTTGCGGTAGAAAAAACAGATGATATAGGGGGAAGAACAATTACGAATTATGTAAAATTTCAGGCAATACAGGATAAGACATCCATTATTGACAAAGTAAATATTGGAGACGAGATAAAAGTATATTTTAACATAAAGGGAACCAAATGGGAGAAGGAGGGAAAGGTTTCTTACTTTACCAATCTTGATGCCTGGCGCATAGAACATTTGGCGCAGGGCGGTACTGATAAAGGCGTTACGGATAACGAATATATGGAACCCCTGGATACATTTTCAGCTACTTCACCTGATGCAATTGATGACCTCCCATTTTAAATTCTTTCTCAGCGCAAAACCTTTAATTGTTAAGAACAAAAATAATCATTGGTTAATATTTTGGTTAGAGGCATTTGTTTTTCAATTAAGCATCGTTGTGTCACTCACTTGTACTGATATATCTATTGGCATCTTTGCTTAACCTCATAATTAGTGACAATAACATGAATTTATTTTGCTGTATTTAGCTAATCGAATACCTGTATTTTAATTTATAACACAATTAAAGATCCTTATAGGTATGCGGTACAAGGGAGTGACACAACGATGATGCCCATGGCTGCTTCTTTGTTAGGACAATAAAACTGTACTCAATTTTGCAGACCAGATAATTATAAATACACTATTACAAACACCTTGAAAAATTCCGCAGATAAGCGGATAGGGGCATGCAGCAGAAAATCTCTCTCAAAATACTTCCCCACCAGGCAGCAGATGAAGATGCAATAAAATTGCTGATTGCTAAAACTACCGGTAAAAAAACAAACAGTATTACAGGTTTTCAAATTGATAAAAAATCAATTGATGCCCGTGCAAAAACCATTTGGGTAAACCTTACTGTAAATGCATTTATTGATGAACCTTTTCATGAAAGAATAATTCAGCCCTTTTATTTTAAAGATGTAAGTAAAGCCAACAAAAAAGTTATTATTGTTGGTGCTGGCCCTGCCGGGTTATTTGCTGCCTTACAATTAATGGAGCTTGGTATACAACCCATTATTCTTGAGCGGGGAAAAGATGTACGTGCCCGGAGAAGGGACCTGGCAGTATTAAATAAAGAGGGGATTGTAAACGCCGAAAGTAATTATTGCTTTGGTGAGGGCGGTGCTGGTACATACAGCGATGGCAAATTATACACTCGTAGTAGTAAACGTGGAGACATAGACCGAATCTTAAATCTATTTGTACATTTTGGGGCAGAGGAAAAAATTTTATATGAATCTCATCCGCATATCGGCACCAATAAATTGCCTTATATTATTACTGCGATAAGAACAAAATTGTTAGAATGCGGAGCTAATTTTTTGTTTGAAAAAAAAGTAACTGATTTCAGTATTACCAATGATAAAATCACGGGTGTTATTACTGCTGGTGGCGAAGTTTTTTACGGCGATGCAGTTATACTTGCCACGGGCCATTCTGCCAGGGATATTTTTGAATTATTACATCGCAAAAAAATTTTAATTGAATCCAAGCCTTTTGCCCTGGGAGTAAGGGTAGAACATCCGCAACATTTAATTGATGCTGTACAATACCATTGTGATAACCGGGGAGAATTTTTACCTCCGGCATCATACAATCTTGTGCACCAGGTAAACGGCAGAGGGGTGTTTTCTTTTTGCATGTGCCCGGGTGGAATAATTGCCCCTGCGGCCACATCGCCGGGAGAACTGGTGGTTAATGGCTGGAGCCCTTCAAAAAGAAATAACCCTTATGCAAACAGTGGAATGGTAGTACAGGTTGAACATAGCGATGCTGTTAATGAGTTAAAAAAAATGGATGGTAAAGGGTTTGATGAACACGACAATCCGCTTCATTTAATGCAGTTTCAAAAAATGATAGAAGTAAATTGCTTTAATGCAGGTGGAGGTTTATTTAAAGCCCCTGCACAAAGAATGGCCGATTTCTCCAACGGTATAGTATCAGGCACTTTGCCCAATTGTTCTTATCAACCTGGTCTTCAATCTACACAATTAAGTGAAGTGCTGCCATCATTTATTTATGCAGCTTTGGCAAAAGGGTTTGTACAGTTTGGTAAAAAAATGAAAGGTTACTTTAGTAACGAAGCTGTGGTTGTTGCCACAGAAAGCCGTACTTCATCACCCGTGCGAATTCCACGTGATCCTGTAATGTTATCTCATCCCCAGGTAAAAAATCTTTATCCCTGTGGTGAAGGGGCTGGTTATGCCGGAGGTATAGTTAGCGCCGCAATGGATGGTGAAAGGATTGCAAATATTTTAGGAAAATTGCTTTTATAGGTTACTACCTGGTGATTATTTTAAAGAATATTTTTTTTAAATTTTCGACTTGTAGATTTTAAGCAACAATCATCAATTTTTAAGTATTGATACTATATAAACATTCTCAAATGCAATTGACTACCATCATTTTTCCCCCTCTCCACAAAAAATAATTTGCAAAAAAATCAATTACAATAATTGTACAAACAAGTGGAGTTATGTTGATTTTATAAAACAACTATTGCAAAAAATATTTGGCTATGTTAAAAAAAGTGTTATTTTTACTTCCTCATAATGCTTACCACATTGTTTGTTACACTAACCGCTAAATAACCACATTTACCCTTTTAGCAAATAGTTTTCCAGTTAATCCTCCCGAAAAATACACCACTTCCTTTTTTACCGTGAATGATCATATTGTTATTAATCTTATTTTCTGATTTTTAAATAACCACAGTATGAAAAAAATAATTTACTCAACAGCAATTCTTTTTGCAATTTGTTTTAGTACCCAATCTGCATTTAGCAACACACTTTCTAAGAAGGCTTTTACAAACAATGAAGAAGTTGTAAAGAAAAATGAAATCAGTCTTGTTTCAGACAGGGCAACCGGCAATACCCAGGTACGTTTTAAAGCAGTTAAAGCCGGGCAAGCAGCTATAACAGTTTTAGATGAAGCAGGAAATATTGTATTGCAACAAACTAATGAGGTTACTTCAGGTGTTAATAATCTGCCGATTATAAACCTGCTTAAGTTAGCAGAAGGAAATTATACCGTTCGGTTAATTATTAATAATCAAACATACAGTTCAAAATTTTTACTCTGGAAATAAATAATTTAAACATGCACTACTATAAAGCCCCTTAATTTTTCAGGGGCTTTTTTATTTTGATTATGGGTTAACGTACGAGTGCAAAGCATTTACATACTTATCAAACGCATCAATGCCAACATTGGTTATTTTACAAATGGTTTGGGGATAATTATCTTTAAACTGTTTGATAACATCTATATACCCGGCCTCTTTCAATTTATTAATTTGTACACTTAAGTTACCCGAGCTGGCATTTGTTTTTACTTTTAAAAAAGTAAATTCTGCTTCCTTTACTCCAATAAGCAAACTCATAACCGCTAACCGTAATTGGGAGTGTAATATGGGATCCAATTCTTTAAACATTTACATCCCTTTTTTTTACATATATTTGAAAAAAGCGACTGAGATAATTGACCACATTTATTATGAGAGGTATTTTTTTCATATCAACAATTAACGAACGTAAGTATTTATAATTTCTTATTTTACAAGGCAGCTAAATAAATCATCTCATCAACACCGGGAAAAATTTATTTATACTTCACAAAGGATAAATTGATTAGTAAAATTTTTTGTCCATGCTGTGACGCTATGGGCAACATCGTTGCATCGCCCTTTTGTACCGCATACCAATTGGCATCTTTAATTGCGTTTTACTGACATTCTTTTATTAATTTTTCTACCTGGGCTTTTCCCCAATCCGGATATAATTCTCCAGCAGTTTTGAAACCTGCATATTTCTCCATGGCTTTTTGAAGTTCAGGCAATGCAGTTATACACCCGCCACCAAATTGCTCCGGTGTGTATTTTAACCCTTGCGCTTTTAGAAAATAAGGTCTGGGGTTGGTTGGATCCTGTGTCATCGCACTTTCAATGTTACTACTACTTTCTTTTCCATACTCCATCCACCTTGTCATCGGGTCAACCATCATGTGGCAGCTTGCTATCATGCTTTTAATGCACGAAATTTCAGAATTGTTTGGGGAGAGTGAATCTGCTTTTTCAATAAGTGCATTTGCCTTATCTGCATAACCATCTGTTTTAGTTTTATCCTGCTCCATAAATCCGTAATTTACCTGGCAAAATGCAGCGTAATAATAAGGTAACCATTGGTTTTTTTCTGCATTAGCAATACGCTCAAAATTATTTGCCACGGCTAAAAGGCTGGCTGGATTTCTAAAACTCGTATCCAATGATTCCAGGTTTTTTTTCATTGCTGCTGTGTATTTATCACTTTGTGCAAAGAGTAAAACCGATAACAAAAGAATGGCTGTTGAGAGAATGATTTTTTTCATGGTTAAATTTTTATTTTATTATTTTTTGTCATTTAATTTATGATCCGGAAGTAAATGGAGATTTCAATTTTTAATAGTTGATTTATAAATTATTATTGATTGCATCCTGCGTTCTGTCAATACCAAAACTCAAAAAACATCCAATAAAAACAAACCGTTTACTTGCCGGGGTAACTGCTTCTTTTCTACTTCCATCATAATTGTAATTATAACTAAATACTTGTTTTTGACCTAAAACATTATTAATACCCAATACCCATACTGAAAATACTTTGGCCCCTGTTTTTCCAAGTTTGGGTAAATAATTTACACTAAAGCTCATACTGTTGTAATTAATAGTTCTGCCAAGGTCAGTAATTGTAAATTTATTTTGGGTATTATCAAATGCAATCCGGTAGTAAGGCCTGCCGGTAGCAAAATTGTAACTTAAATTAAAGCCTGTTTTCCAAGGTAACATAAAGCGTTTAAACACAAATGATGCAGTGTGCTTAGCAGCAAACGAAGGTTCTATCAGACCGGGGTAATTCAAGAAATCTCTTTTGGTATCAAGGAAGGAATAAGAAATCCAGTAATCAACATTTTTCCAGGTTTTTTTATCCCGCCAAAAAAATTCAATTCCCTTTGCCTCACCAAAACCATTATTATTGGCGGCAATTTCCCGGCCATTGAAATTGAATGCCGTTTTATAGAGATCATCATACTGTTTATAAAAAAGTTCAGTTCTCAAAATATAATCTTTTGTCTGTTTACTCAGTTGCAGAATATAGTGACTGGCTTTTGAATAGGTAATACCAGCAGCTCCCGGAAGCAGCCGCCGCTCAGGGTTTTGATAAAATATTCCATAAGCAAAAGAAGCCTGGGTATTGTCAGCAAGTTTATAGGCTAAGGAAACCCGGGGTGCTATATTCCACTTTTTTATAACTGAAGAATGCTCTGCACGTGAACCGATTTTAACAGCCATATTGTTGGTTAAATAAATATCAGCTTCTGCAAAACCAGCATATAAATTATCCGTAACTGGTTCAGTATATTTATTATTGTCAAAAGCTGTATAGGTTGTTTTTTCATGGCTATAGAAATAATCACTTCCAAATCTCACAGCAGTTAGCCCTTTGATCTTTTTTTCAAGCACCACTCTTCCCTGTGCATACCTGGCAGTATTTATAAGTGAAAAGTTTTTGTTCGAATAAAATGCAGGATTGGATATGGTAACTTTTTCATTGGATGCATCCTGCAATTCATTTTGAATGTCATCTTTATTGGTACTAAAACTAACGCCTGTGTTAATTTTCCAACCATTACCTATGCGGTCTTTCCAGTTTATATTCTGGTAAGTGTTGATATTGTCAAGGGCGAAGGCGTTCTTTAAAACAACACTGTCAATATCCTGGGTCCTGAAGGCAACTTTATTGGTACTTAGGTAACCGTAGTATTTAATAAAGCCTCCATTTTTTGTTTTAATCCGAAAGTTAGCATCACCCTGGTTTACAACTGGTATCTGATAAAAATCCTGCTTTTGTTTAATAACATTAAAAGCCAGCCAAAGATTCGTATAGTTATATGAAACTCCCCAGGATGACTTTTTATCTTTTGCAAGATGTTGAATGCCCCCACCTACACCAACGACTGATGCGCCAAAGTCTGCTTCAGTTCTTTCCGGTAAATCAGTACTTTCAAGTATTAAAGCAGAGGAAAGTGCTTGGCCGTAAAGTGCTGAGTAACCTCCTGAGCTAAATATGGTCCCTTTAAATAAGAAGGGATTAAAACGCCCCCGGGTGGCAAAACCTGGTGTGCTGCTGTAAAAGAAATTATTCACCAGGTTGCCATCCATATATATTTTAGTTTCAGTTGCCGTACCCCCTCTTACAAATAAGCCTTCGCTTTCGCCTACCTGCTGGGTGCCTGGTAAAGATTTAAAAGCGCTGGTAACATCACCGTTTGCACTCGGTGTGGTGACTATATCAATCGAATTGAGTACGGCACCTTTATTTTTATCACTTGCTTCAAACGAACCGGCTGATATTACTACTGCTTTTAATTCAGTAACCTGTTCCTTCATACTTATATTTTGCACAATATCCGCCGTGGAAATATTTATATCCTGCAATACTGAATTATACCCCGAAATAGTAACTTCTAACTGCTGATTCCCCTTTTCCTCAGTATTAAAAGTATAAAACCCCAGAGAATCACTGGTTGCCCCGTCATAAGTGTTTTTTAAAACGATACTTGCTCCGGCAACCGATTTATTTCTATTATCTGTAATACGTCCGGTTATTTTTACCTGCGCCAATACGTGTACTGTAACTGTCATTAACACAATGAAAAGTATAAATTTCATAAATTGTAAATATAGCACGAATGTAAAGTAGTTTATTTTGTAAACCAAATTAATTAATTGTTTTTATTTTGTTTTATATAGTGGATTTTCCTTCAAAAACAACCAAAAAACTGTTTTCACAATATTGAAAATCAACTATATAGATTATAATTGAGTAATTACTGAATACACGTTAATCTTTCCAAAACTTATCAACATCCCAAAAAAAATATTTTTTTATGTGGAGGCAATTTGTAATTTAGCAATAGAATTTAATGGGTTAGTAAGTACAAAGGGTTAGCAGAAATGCTAACCCTTTTACTTTATATCAAATAGTGTTTTAATACCCTCACAATAAAATATTTTCTTTGGCTTTGTATTTTTTTTCTTATCTCCGGTTTAAGATTATTTCTTTTATAATTATCCCGATATATTTTTTTCGCCTTATTTTTTCATGCATCATTACCACCAGGTCATTTTAACTTTCACGTTTTTCCGGTTTACATTTACATAATGAACAAAACAAAGTCAGGATTTTTTTGCCAAAGCTGTGGATACGAAAGTACAAAGTGGGTAGGCAAATGCCCTTCGTGTAATCAGTGGAATACTTTTGTAGAAGAAGTAATTGTAAAAGGAAACGATAAAAAAGAAAATCAAGAATGGAAAGAATACAATGGGATCGGAAAATTAAAAACTATTTCTATTAATGAAGTAAGTAGTGCTGAAGAAAAAAGAATTATCACAAAAGATCCTGAAGTAAACAGGGTGTTGGGTGGTGGTATTGTTATGGGGAGTATTGTATTGGTTGCAGGTGAGCCGGGCATTGGTAAATCAACTTTGTTTTTACAAATTGGATTGCAATTACAGGATACCGTTACATTATATATAAGCGGAGAAGAAAGTGAGCAACAAATAAAAATGAGGGCAGACAGGGTAGGCATTAAAAGCGAATCATTTTATTTACTTACAGAAACAAATACCCAAACCATTTTCCAGGAGATTAAAAAATTAAAACCACAACTCGTAATTGTAGATTCCATTCAAACATTACAATCTCCGTTTGTAGAAAGCGGCCCTGGCAGCGTAAGCCAGATAAGGGAATGTGCAGCAGAACTTCAACGCTTTGCAAAGGAAACAAATACCCCTGTATTTTTAATTGGCCATATTACTAAAGATGGCAACATTGCAGGTCCTAAAATATTGGAGCACATGGTTGATACCGTGTTGCAATTTGAAGGTGACAGGCACTATGCTTACCGCATTTTAAGAACGCTTAAAAACAGGTTTGGCTCAACTGCAGAATTAGGCATTTATGAAATGACGGGTGAAGGCATGAGAGCAGTAACCAACCCTTCCGAAATTTTAATAACACAAAAAGAAGAGCAGCTAAGTGGTATTGCCATTGCTGCAACCATCGAAGGGTTACGTCCTTTGTTGATTGAAGGCCAGGCACTGGTAACCCAAAGTGTGTATGGTACGCCGCAACGAACAGTAACCGGCTTCGATTTGCGGAGGCTACAGTTATTGCTGGCTGTACTTGAAAAAAGAGGCGGCTTTCATTTTGGGGTAAAAGACGTATTTGTAAATATTGCCGGCGGGTTAAAAGTTGAAGATCCTTCCATTGACCTTGCAATTGTTTGCGCCTTGCTTAGCAGTTACGAAGATCTCCCCATCAATCAGCATTACTGCTTTGCAGGCGAAGTAGGGTTGAGTGGTGAGATAAGGGCAGTAAACCGGATTGAACAAAGGATAGCAGAAGCAGAAAAACTCGGCTTTCAAAAAATAATTTTAAGCAAATACAATACAAAATCGCTGGGTAAATTGAAGTTTAATATTGAAGTGGTGGCACTTGCAAAGGTGGAAGAACTGTATCAGTATTTATTTTAAATTACCTGGTACCATTAACGTTGCAGAAAAAATGTATGGTTTGTTGCGTGAGGGATAGCAGCGGAAAGCCCGGAGCGTAGCGAGGACTTGCAGCGGATAGCCCGACCCGTAGGGGCACGCCAAAAAAAACATTATAATTAACAAAAAAGAAATGAAATGCATTTTTTGTCCGGGCTGAGAAACAATG
>JANMVB010000336.1:0-1599 GCA_031392305.1 Ferruginibacter sp. | reverse complement strand
GAAGAGCAGATCGCATCCGGCGTGCTGGAAAACCAGGTGCGTATTAGTGTGGGCATCGAACATATTGAAGATATCAAGGCAGATTTTGAGCAGGCTTTTGCTGCTGTGTTTGCAAATGAGCTGGTTGCATAATTGAGTGTAAATTTTTGTTTCCCGGGCTAAGAAGCCCTGGGCAACATCGTTGTGTCACTCACTTGTACCTCATACCAATGTGGTACTTTACCTGCGTGATAATTATCTAAATATGTACAATGGATTATCAACAAATAATTACTCAAAAAAAATATTAGTGCCAGAAAACTAATTAAATATTGCTGGTAAATTTTAAATCTAAAAAATAACTCAGGGTACAATAGGATGGCCAAAATATTCAACTATACAAATTCCTTTACATTAGAGTCGGGCATTCACATTCCGGGCTACCATCTTGCATATACCACCCATGGTATCCTAAATGAAAATAAAGACAATGTAGTTTGGATATTTCATGCACTCACAGCAAACAGTGATGCCACTGAATGGTGGCCGGGGCTTGCAGGAGATGGTAAATTATTTGACCCGGCCATTTATTTTATTGTTTGTGTAAATATTCCCGGCAGTTGCTATGGCAGCATTGGTCCGCTGGATATTAACCCCGAAACGCAACAAACCTGGCACCATGATTTTCCTTTATTTACTACAAGGGATATGATTAGGGCATATCAGCCATTGAGGGAATACCTGGGCATTCGAAAAATTGATACCGGCATTGGCGGTTCCATGGGCGGACAGCAATTATTAGAGTGGGCAATTGAAGAGCCAAACCTGTTTAAGCACATTGTATTGCTTGCAACCAATGCTGTGCATTCACCCTGGGGAATTGCATTTAATGCTACCCAGCGGCATGCCATTGAAAACGATATTAGCTGGAAAGAAAAACATGAAAGGGCCGGCATAAATGGTATGATGGTGGCAAGGGAAATAGCCCTCATTTCCTATCGCAATTACGATACTTATGCAATTGGCCAGGGTGAAGAAACCAATGAAAAAACCGGCCAGTTTAAAAGCGAATCGTACCAGCAATACCAGGGCATTAAATTGGCGAAGCGCTTTAATGCATTCAGTTATTATTTTTTAAGTAAAAGCATGGATGCACACAATGTAGGTCGCCAAAGAGGTGATGTAAAAAAAGCATTGCAATTGATGAAAGCAAAAACGTTGGTGATAAGCATCAGTTCAGATATTTTATTTCCCCCGGCAGAGCAGCAATTTATTGCCAGGCATATTGCCGGTGCCCATTATCAATCTATTGATTCTACGTATGGGCATGATGGATTCTTATTAGAATTTGATAAGATAGCGAATGCCATTAATCAATTTTTTTCAGCTACTGCAGTGCAGCAACAACCAGCTCCGGTGAATGATGTTTTAAATGCAGGTTGATGAATGATTATTATCAATGTGAGCAAAGTTCCACATTGGTATGCGGTACAAGTGAGTGACACAACGATGTTGCCCAAAGCTTTTCTGCCCGGGCAATAATTTTTACATGTTCCACCAATAGGTAAACTTGGCTACGAGCGCACGGTTGCGGATATTAAACGGCGCTGTATAATAATT
>JANMVB010000026.1:0-1813 GCA_031392305.1 Ferruginibacter sp. | reverse complement strand
GTTTTTGAGATCGTATGATATCAGTAACCGAAGCAAAAAAAATCATTTCCGAAAACACCAGTACTTCCGTGCCTGTGAAGTTGCTGCTCTCCGAAACTATGGGCATGGTGCTGGCTGCAGATGTAATTGCAGGCATGGATATACCTGCATTTCCACAATCTTCTATGGATGGGTACGCATTTTCTTTTAGCGGTTGGCAGGCTAATAAAACACTTGAGATAAAGGGTGTGATGCCCGCTGGTTCTGATGAAATGATTTCATTTCATCCCGGCCAGGCCGTACGCATATTTACAGGAGCAGCCGTGCCTGCTGGTGCAGATACGGTGGTGATGCAGGAAAAAGTGAAAACGTTGAATGGCCTGCTTTACATTGAAGATGAAAAATTAGCTGTCGGCGGCAATGTGCGGCCCAGGGGATCAGAAATAAACACAGGAGAAATAGCGCTTGCAAAAGGGAGTGTATTAACCCCTGCGGCACTCGGTTTTTTAGCAGGCATTGGCATTACCCACGTGGCAGTGTACCCGAAACCATCTGTAGCAATTATTGTAACCGGTAAAGAGCTGCAACAACCCGGCAAACCTCTTGGCTATGGCCAGGTGTATGAATCTAATAGTGCCAGCCTTACCGCAGCGTTGCATCAACTATACATCACGAACGTACAATTATTTTGGGCTGATGATGACCTTGAAATTTTAACACAGGTAATGAAAACGGCCTTACAACAAATGGATATTGTGTTACTAACGGGCGGGGTTAGTGTGGGTGATTATGATTTTGTATTGCAGGCTGCGGAGCAATGTGGCATTACTACTTTGTTTCACAAAATAAAGCAGCGGCCCGGCAAACCTTTGTTTGTCGGCAGGCATGGAGAGCAGCTTGTATTTGGGTTGCCTGGTAATCCATCATCGGTACTTACCTGCTTTTATGAGTATGTATTGCCAGCTTTGCAAAAATTTAGTAACCATAAAAAAGGGTTAACAATAATGCATGCACCCCTTGCAAAACCTTTGGAAAAAGCTACCGGCCTTACCCATTTTTTAAAAGGTTTCTACGATGGTGAAAAAGTTACATCGCTGGATGCACAGGAAAGTTATCGCCTCAGTTCTTTTGCAAAAGCCAATTGCCTGGTACAGCTCAATGAGGACGAAACTCATTGGGTTGAAGGTGACCTGGTGGAAATTCATTTATTACCTGGCTAATAAAATTTTTAATGCCCGACAGTATCATCATTTTTTATGTGTTATTATTTGTGGTTGCATTTTTATATGCATCGGTAGGTCATGGCGGGGCCAGCGGGTATCTTGCATTGATGGCCATTTTTAGTATTACGCCTGAGGTGATGAAGCCTACGGCATTATTGCTTAATCTTTTTGTATCACTTACTTCATTTATACAATTTTACCGCGGCAAACATTTTTTATGGAAAATATTTTTACCACTGGCCATTGCATCCGTACCAATGGCTTTTATTGGTGGGCTGATAGTGGTAGATGGTTCGGTATATAAAAAAATGCTTGGGTTGTTATTACTGATCCCTGTTGCCCGTTTTATATTTTTTGCAAACACGCCGGTAAATGAAATTAAAAAAGCAAACAGTGCATTTTCGATGGTGATAGGTGCATTGATTGGTTTTCTCTCCGGGCTCATTGGTATTGGTGGCGGCATTATTTTGTCACCGGTATTATTGTTCTTAAAATGGACCGATCAAAAACAAACTGCCGCTATCAGCGCTTTATTTATTTTTGTGAATTCTTTGTCGGGGTTGGCAGGTCAGCTCACAAAGGGCATACAATTTAATAAAGACATGATTTGG
>JANMVB010000220.1:0-8213 GCA_031392305.1 Ferruginibacter sp. | reverse complement strand
TGTGCTTTACAAACCACAGGTTGGGTTGCTATTGAATATTGACAAAGATCACCAGGAGGTTGATGAACTCATGAACCTGTTTGGCACTTTCAGGGATAATACAAAAGAAATTTTTGTAGTTAACCAAACGAATGCGCTATCAAAAAAACTCTCTGTAAAAACGGAAAATGATTTTGGTGTGGATGAAAATACTTCGGCAGGTTACCAGGCAAAAAATTTTAGCCAGTTAGGGTTTAATATAAAATTTACGGTGAATGATATTTTATTTTCATTAAATACTGTTGGCAAACACAATATGGAAAATGCGCTGGCTGCAACTGCTGTTGCCAACCAGTTGGGCGTTCATTTACAGGTATGTGCAGATGCATTAAAAAACTATGAAGGTATCTATCGCAGGCACCAGGTACTGGGTTATAAAAATGGTGTGTGGTTAATTGATGACTATGCACATAACCCTGCTAAATGTGCAGCGTCTATTGCTGCCTGTCAGTATATAGCGCCAAAAGTAATTGCCTGGTTTCAGCCGCATGGTTATGGCCCCACAAGATTTTTAAGAAATGATTTTGTAACAGAAATTGCAGCGGTATTAAGGCCACAGGATGAAATATGGATGAGTGAAATTTTTTATGCAGGTGGTACTGCAGTAAAAGATATTTCAGCAAACGATCTTATCAATGATATTAAAGCGCTTGGTAAAAATGCTTTTTTTGTAGATGACCGGAATGCTTTTTTAACAACCGCACGGGCTCACATAACGGATGAATGTGTGTTGCTGTTGATGGGCGCCAGGGACCCCGGCCTTGAACAATTTGGAAAGCAGGTTTGGGAGCAGTTGTAGCTGAATGTATAACACAATTAAAGTTCCATATTGGTATGACGTACAAGTGAGTGACACAACGATGTTGCCCATAGCTGCTTCTTCGTTCGGACAACAGATTGTATTAATCTTTTTAACCTTTGATCAATCATTATAATGACAACCCTCATTACTAATATCGACCAACTCATTAACACCAGGGAAGATACTCACCTGCTCCATGGAAAAGATATGGCCATATTACCTGCCATCGAAAATGCATTTGTTTTGGTGGAGGATGGTATCATTGCAGACTATGGCCACATGTACGAGCTTGAATTAAAAGTGCCACAGTTACCTAAAAATATAGTGGATGCTTCGGGTAAATATGTCTTGCCCGCCTGGTGCGATAGTCATACCCACCTTGTATTTACGGGGAGCAGGGAAAATGAATTTGTTGATAAAATAAACGGGCTTAGCTATGCTGAGATTGCAATGCGTGGTGGTGGCATTTTAAACTCTGCAAAAAAAATGCAGGCCATTAGTGAAGATGCACTTTTTAATGTAGCCTGGCAAAGGCTGCAAGAAGTAAGCAGGCTGGGCACTGGGGCCATCGAAATTAAAAGCGGCTATGGCTTAACGGTAGAAAGTGAGTTGAAGATGCTAAGGGTAATAAAAAAATTACAACAAAAATCTCCCCTTACCATCAGCGCAACTTTTTTAGGGGCACATACTTACCCGGTTGAATTTAAAGATAACCACCAGGGCTATATTGATTGCATCATCAATGAAATGCTACCGGCAATAGCAACTGAAAAACTGGCGGATTATATCGATGTATTTTGCGAGACAGGTTTTTTTTCGCCACAGGAAATGGAAATTATTTGCCGGGCAGGGATGGCAGTGGGATTAAAACCTAAGCTGCATGTTAACCAGCTAACCAATATCGGCGGTATTGAAGCAGGGTTAAAATTAAATGCTGTTTCCCTGGATCATTTAGAAACACTAACTGATCATGAAATTGAATTACTCTCAAAAGCTACTGCAGGTGCTGCACCTGTTTGTACCTTGTTGCCCACGGCTGCATTCTTTTTGCGCATGCCTTTTCAACCGGCCCGCAAACTGATAGATGCAGGTTGTGCTGTTGCCCTTGCTTCAGACTATAATCCCGGCTCATCGCCAAGCGGCAATATGAACCTTGTAATTGCAATGAGTTGCATACAAATGAAAATGCTGCCGGAAGAAGCCATTAATGCTGCAACTATTAATGGCGCCTTTGCAATGGGTGCAGGCAAAACCACCGGCAGCATCACTATCGGCAAGGCTGCCAATCTTATTATTACCAAGCCTATACCTTCACTGGCCTACCTGCCTTATTCTTTTGGTATCAACCTTATTGAAAGGGTTATGATAGAAGGCGAATTTATCTCAGGTTAATAAGTTGTTTGAGTTAATTATTTTTGGATACCAGCAGAAGTATTTCATAGGATCATCGTTGTGTCACTCACTTTTACTGGATACCAATTGGCAACATTTTAGACCAAATAAATTATTAGATTTAGGCATTTACTTCGCAAATCAATAATGCTACGGCCTCGAATAAAAAGTGCTATAAAATTTCAACATATTCCGTTAAGAAATCAAGGCTGTTTGAGCCGGGCAGAAACTATAAAGCATCTTACTACTTGCGGCGAGTTCCTTGATTTTAGGAATATGTTGAAATTTTAAGCCTTTTTATTCGCAGCCTTGATTTTTTTTGTTTCTTTTTTTTATCAAGAAAAAAAGAAAATGAAATCTAATACAAAAGAGGAATGGCTTTGCGAACTAAATGACTAACACTAAAAATTATATAACACCAACACTTCAAACAACTTCTAAATCTTTAAAAAAATATGAAACAATACCTGGCGCAAATAGCAATTGTAGTAAATGATTATGATGAAGCTTTGCATTTTTATACAAAGCAACTTGGTTTTGAACTGGTAGAAGATACTGTTATGAGTGATACCAAACGATGGGTGGTAGTATCACCACCAGGTTCCACCGGGTGCAGGCTGTTGCTTGCAAAAGCAGCCAATGAGCAACAGTCAACTGCTGTAGGAAATCAAACCGGTGGCAGGGTTTTTCTTTTTTTGCACACCGATGATTGCCGGCGTGATTATAACCAATACAAATTAAACAATGTGCAATTTGTAAGGGAACCTGTAGAGGAAGAATATGGTACAGTAGCTATCTTTAAAGACCTGTATGGAAACCTGTGGGATTTAATTGAACCCACCGTAAAATAAAATTGTTACACTTCCGGAATATCATCATTCAAATTTAATTTTTGTTAACTTTCCTTCATGAAGCATTTTAAGTTTTACACCAGGGAAGACATTTTATCAGTAACGAAGATCCGCCGGTTTGAAACAAAACTGGGAGAGCGACTGCAAAATATAAAACCCCAAGATGATTGGCAGGAGGCTATCCGTCACTCCACTGCCAAATATGTGGTACTGGGCATTCCGGAAGATATAGGCATAAAAGCAAATTATGGAATAGGAGGAGCTGATACTGCCTGGCTTCCTTTTCTGAATAATTTTTTAAACATACAGAGCAACGATTTTTTACCCGGCGATAATATTTTATTACTGGGGCATTTTGATTTCGGCGATATTAAATATCTGATTGAAACCAATGCATATAGCCATGAAGAATCAATTGAAGCCTACCGGCACGCAGTAAATTTAATTGATGAAGAAGTAGAATTTATAATAAAGCTGGTTGCCTCCTGTAAAAAAATACCCATTATAATTGGTGGCGGGCATAACAATGCTTACCCGATTATTAAGGGAGTTGCCAAGGGATTACATAAAACAGAAGTGTTGCCACTGGCACAAGTAAATGCCATCAACCTGGATGCTCATGCCGATTTCAGAACTACAGAAGGAAGGCATAGTGGTAATGCATTCCGGTATGCTTCAGAAGATGGATTTCTTGGAAAATATTGCATCGTTGGCCTCCATGAAAACTATATACCTCAGAATATTTTGATGGATATCCATAACGATCCGTTTATAGATTATATCACTTACGAAGAAATTTTCCTGCACGAAAGAAAAAACTTTATCCAGGCGGTGGCCCATGCAACTGCATTTACAGAAGACACTTACACAGGCATAGAAGTGGACCTTGATTGTATTGAAAATGTGTTGAGCAGTGCAACAACTCCCGCAGGAATAAAACCATTACATGCCAGGCAGTTTGTAACCTTTATAGCACAGGATGCAAAAGTGGCCTACCTGCATATTTGCGAAGGGGCTACGCAGTTACAGGATGGCAGGAAGAACGAAACCACGGGTAAGCTGATCAGTTACCTGGTGAGTGATTTTATTAAAGAGTCTTTTCTGTAAAGAAATAATATCGCTATTTTTAATTCTATCGTGCTAAAAAACTTTTAGTATATCTTACAAACCGGTTATCAATTAAAAACCTCTCATCTCATGAAGAATAAATTATTTCAAGCCTTGTTTTTAGCTGTTTTATTCACCGCCTGCAGTGGTGGTAACGACTCGCCTACTCCGGCCGCTAATAGTCAGGTAGCACCGGCGGCGATCATCATTCCTAAAGATACATTCCGTGGATTCAATAGCCCCGTGCAGGCAACGCCGGCCATAAATAGTACACCTGCCCAACCGGTAGCAACACAACAACCTGCTCCGGTTGCTACCGCAGCAAAAGGGATGAACCCTGCACATGGTTTACCTGGCCATCGCTGCGATATTGCCGTAGGTGCCCCGCTAAGTTCACCTGTACAAAACCAACCGGTAATTTCTCAACCAACTACAAATAAAAATACTGCCATCACTCCCACTGTGGTGAGTACACCTCAAGAGGTAGTTACTGCTCCGGGAATGAATCCGCCACATGGGAAGCCAAACCACCGCTGCGATATTGCAGTAGGGGCACCGCTAAATTCAAAACCAGTACCGAACAAAATTGAGCCGGTTAAGAAAGATTCGGGAAGTTAATAGAATAGAAAATTTTCAACGTAAGAGAATATTGTAACCTGCAAAGGGTTTTAATAATGGGTGCTTATTTATTATTGTTCCGGCTAAGGAGCATTGTGGTAAATCGTTGTGTCACTCCCTTGTACGATAAAAGCTATGTGGATCGAAAAATTAATGGCTCTTATTAAACTTCAAAAATAAAAAAAGCGGTATTCATTTCATAACCATCACCGGATCAAATCTGCAATTTCTTTTTCTTCAACTACACCTTCTTTTCTCCAGACTTGTTTGCCATTTTTAAAAAGTATAAATACCGGGAGTGCAGTTACCTGGTACTGTTTCAAAATGTCTTCATCCCGGCCGCCATCTACTTTTACCAGCTTAAATTTGTCGGCGTATTTTGTTTGCAGGCTTTTTAAAACGGGCTCCATTTTTTTGCAGGGTGGGCACCATTCGGCACCAAAATCTACCAGGATAGTTTTTGCTGAATTAATAGATGTATTAAATTCTTCCGCACTCATTTGTTTTTCGTCTGCCCTTCCTTCAATAATTTTTTTGTCTGCCTTCCAGGCATTGATGCCACCTTTTAGTTCGTACACATTGCTATAACCCATTGCCCTCATTTTTTCAGCAGCGGCAGCGCTTCTGCTACCTGCAAGGCAATAAATGTAAACAGGCTTGTGCTTGTCGATAAAACCAATACGCCGCATAAATTCTGTTTCATCTTTCCAATCTGCCAGCAGCGCATTTTTGATATGGCCGCTTTTGTATTCGGCTGGTGTCCGCACATCCAGCAACTGTACCGAATCTGCGCTAATAATGCCGGCCTCAAAAGCTGCCGGTGGTAAGCTTGTTTTTATTTGACCATAACTAAAGTTGCTACACAACAAAAGAAAGATAACTATCCTGTAAATGCCTGTGGTTTTCATAGCGCTAATTTTTATGCAAATTAGTGCATCGTCTTTACGAAAAATAAATTGATTAAGGTTGGCTATGCATAGCTTTTAATTTTAAAATAGAATTAGGCATTCGGTTCACAGAGCCAGTACTCTTTTGTGTAAGACTTCATTTTCTTTTTTTTCTTGATAAAAAAAAGAAACAAAAAAAATCAAGGCTGCGAATAAAAAGGCTGAAAATTTCAACAGAATCCTAAAATCAAGAAACTCGCCGACAGGAGTTCAATGATTTGAAGCTTATGCCCGGCTCAAACAATCTTGATTTTTTAACGGATTATGTTGAAATTTTCTAGCACTTTTTATTCGAGGCCGTTACAGGGTTCGTTAGCGAAGTAAATGCTTAATTCTATTTAAATAATTATTTTCCTTAAAGTAACCTCGCTGAGTTTTAGTTGATGCATGTTTTAACCAAAAAATTTACGCTGATAATTCTCCCCATATAACGTGAACAAAGTTCCACATTGGTATGCGGTACAAGTGAGTGACACAACGATGTTGACTGAAAAACATCTGCCGGTAAACAAATGAATTTTTAAAAAAGTTTTTATTGATTATGGAAAACAAAAAAGCCATTCATTGCTGAATGGCTTCTAAAAATGTTGATAAAATTATGCTTCGGGTGTAAGATATTTTGAATAAGCATATCCTTCTTCACCATCCTTTGTCCGTACCATCCACCATTGCTGGTTGCTTTGGCTAACAAGGGTAATTATTTCCCCATGGGCTGCTTTACCTACAATTGGCTGATCTGTGCCGGGCCCTTTGCGGATATTGAGGTTGCTGCTTTCTGTGGTTACTTTCACTTTTGTTACGGTGGCGGCCACATCCACATTTACATTCATCACTAAATCGCCTGAGGTAAAGTTGGGGTCAAGTTTATCGTAGATGCTCCACAACTGGTCTTTGGCAGCACCGCTTGGCGCTGTGCCATCAATGTATAAAACACCGCCTTGCTCCCTCACCTGCAAATTGGAAACGCCTGCTGTGGCAGCGGCATTTGTTAGCTCTTTATATTTATCTTGTAATGCCATAGTTTGGTTCCTCCCGTGTTTTATTTTAAAGTTAATTTATTTTCTATCCTTTGTGGTTTCAATGAATTTAATGTCATCATCAATTTTTGCAGATCAGTTTTTTTGATATTACCTGTTAAAGTGATTACGCCATCTTTTACATCAGCTTTTACTGTTGCAAAATCTTTGGTAGCATCCATTACTGCTCTCGACAATGTTTCATCTGGTGAAACAACTACAGCGGCTGTGGGCGGGGCTGGTGGTGCGGCGATTGATAGATTATTAACTACTGATTTTACTCCTTTTACTCCCTGTGCCATTTTTTCGCAATCGGCTTTACAGGTCTCATCTTTACATTCGCCTGAAATGGTGGCTACGCCATCTTTTACATCAACGGAAGCGTTTGCCATGTCGGGCTTGGTTTTCAATTTTGTTTCTACCGCGGCTTGTACATCCGCGTCTTTTGGTTTACAGCTTATAAAGCCTGTAGTAGTTACAATGGCAATGGCCATTAATACTTTTGCAATTTTCATGTTAATGAATTTTTGTTTTTTGAAATGGTTTAAATAACTGTGTTGTTGGAAAAAGTTTCTGTAAAAATTTATAATTTGGGGTATAACATTAGTGGCAGGTTATTATCCTTTCACAATCATGTTGAATGTAGATTTATACAATTTTAAAGCCAAGCTTTATTTTTAATGCCGCTATCACATTAAAAATAATGGGACACATGGGAGAATACATTACTGTACTAAAAAAGCGCTTTGTAAAATTTGGCTTATGTAAATGGGGAAAATCACGACATTCGGTAAATCTGCGAGGGTAAATGGTACAATGGTTGTCTGCTAAAAAATGGCAGGGTATGGTATTAATAATAAAAAGTCCGCCCTCACTTTCTTCAATATATTTTTCTTTTGCTTCGGGCAGGCTTAGTTGAAGATGTGTGGCAAGAGATTGTGTTTCTTCGGCAGTAATATTTATCATTAAAGAGCGGCAACAATTTCCACATTTTGTGCAATCTACCTGGCTGCTGATTGTTTCATTTAACTGGTGTACAGCTTTATCTGTATCTATCGGGTTCTGCTCTAATAGAAATAATTGAAAATGATCATTTTCATTTCCCTGTTTTTCAGCAAGTTCTTTTATTAACTGTAGATCTGTTATAAGTGGAGGCAAGTATTTTTTTTATAAGTTCATTAATAAACCACCGGCAGGTCTTTCATTTCATTCATTTCAATTGTTTTATCCAATTGCATATTTACAAGGGTGGCTTCGGTTTGTTTCATTTGTTTTTTTAAGGTTTCATATAATCCCTTCAGGGCCCAATGATTTTTTGGGTTGTCTTTAAGATCTTCTTTAAAAATAGTTTGAGCCGCAGAATATAAACCAGCTTTTAAATATACGGCGCCAAGGTAAGGCCTTACCGGCAACAGCCAGTCTTTTGGTTCAGTATAAATCA
>JANMVB010000212.1:0-2687 GCA_031392305.1 Ferruginibacter sp. | reverse complement strand
AGCGGCGGTTTCGGGCAACGAATTTTCACGCCATACCTGCGCCCAGCCCAAAAAGAAACGCTGGTCGGGTGTAAGGCCATCAATTTTTTTATTGGAGGTTGCCTGTGCAGTTTTTTTAAATGCAGCGTATGCCATACTTAGCCCGCCAAGGTCTGCAATGTTTTCGCCCAGGGTTAGTTTTCCATTTAGATGCAAAGTGTCCAGCACCGTAAACCCATTGTATTGTTCCACCACCTGGTCGGCTTTTACTTTAAACTGTTTTGCATCATCCTCCGTCCACCAGTCCCTTAAATTTCCATCTGCATCAAACTGCCTGCCCTGGTCATCAAAACCATGTGTCATTTCATGGCCGATAACAGCACCAATGCCACCATAATTAATAGCGTCATCGGCACCAAAATCAAAAAATGGAAACTGCAGTATGCCTGCCGGAAAAGTTATTTCATTGCGCAGGAGGCTGTAAGAAGCATTGATGGTAGGAGGGCTCATGTTCCATTCCGTTTTGTCAACAGGCTTACCAAGTTTTTGTACCCTTTCGTTGTAAGCCCATGCAGACACATCCCTCAAATTACCAAGGAAATCATTTCGCTTTATAACCACCCCATCGTATGTTTTCCATTTATCGGTATAACCTATTTTTTTACCAAATGCTGCCAGCTTGGTCAAGGCTTTTTCCTTTGTTTCCGGTGTCATCCAGTCGAGGCCTTTTATGCGTTCCTGGAATGCTTTTTCAAGATTGCTTACCAGCTCTGTCATGCGTTGTTTTGCTGCAGGTTTAAAATATTTTGCTACATACAACTGGCCAAGCAAATCGCTGAGGGAATTGTCTGTAAGGCTGCTCATACGTTGCCAGCGGGGGGTAATTTCTTTTTGGCCGGAGAGCACTTTATTGAATTGAAAATTGCGTTGCACAAAATTGCTGCTGAGGTAATTGGCAGCATTGCGGATGATGTACCATTGCAGGTATGTCTTCCAGGTAGCAATGGGCGTTACAGGCAGCAGGCTATCTGCAAACCGTAAAAAGCGTGGGTTACTTACAATGATACTATCCTGCCCGGTCACTTTCATTTTTGCCATCAGGTCTTTCCAATGAATGGTGGTAGTGGTTTTTTCGAAGTCGCTTATCAAAAACTTGTTGTATAATTTTTGAGGATCCCTCATATCTACCCTGCTAAACTGGGCATTGGCCAGTTGGGTTTCCAACGCTAAAATAAGGCGTGCATTTTCTGTGGCGGTGCTTGCATCCACGCCTGTTAATGTAAACATATCCCGGATATAGGCCAGGTACTCTTCCCTTATTTTAGTGCTTCTTGCGTCGTTCTTTAAATAATAATCCCTGTCTGGCAGCGAGGTGCCGCCCTGCCCAAACTGCGGAATATATTCAGTAACCTTCTTTGAATCCTGGCCAACAAAAAAACCAAAAAGCGGAGAGGCAATGCCCTTGACACGAAGGGTTGCTATTTCATCTAAAATTTCACTGAGCGAATTAATTTTTGCAATCCGTTCCAGCTCCGGTTTAATGGGTTGGTAGCCGGCGCTTTCTATGGCAACCGTATCCATGGCGCTGGCATAAAAATCTCCCAGCATTTGGGTAAGCCTGTTTTT
This sequence comes from Ferruginibacter sp., assembly GCA_031392305.1. Taxonomy (GTDB): domain Bacteria; phylum Bacteroidota; class Bacteroidia; order Chitinophagales; family Chitinophagaceae; genus Ferruginibacter. The sequence continues at coordinate 1,082 of JANMVB010000212.1, read as the reverse complement.
GCCCGGGTTTTTTGCGGCATCTTCCAGCAAAGCCTTTAGGGAATTGGAAGCATCTTCAGCTAACATTCCAAATGTGCCCCACCGTGTTTTTGAAGCCGGTACCGGGTTGTTTTTTATCCATTTACCATTGGCATACCTGTAAAAATTATCACCGGGTTTTACAGATACATCCATATTGGCAACATCAATAAATTTAGTGGTAGATTTTGGCTGCGCCTTTACCGAAAAGGCTGCGATTAAGCAAATTAAAATACAGCTTGCGTGTCTTGTCATACAGAGGTTATTTTTAGGCAAAATTAAAAGTAAATGGTTTTTGAATAACGTTTTTTGTGAAGAACGGTTTGGAGGGTTTAAATGCGCTATCAGGATTAGGCATTTAGTTCGTTGATTCATTACTCTTTTTTGTTAGACATCATTTTCTTTTTTTTCCTGATAAAAAAAAGAAACAAAAAAAATCAAGGCTGCATAAAAAAGGGCTCCCGAGTTCCACTTCGTTCGTCGGGACACGTAAAAATTTGAATGCTTGTCTAAAATGAAATTAGTCACAGCTTTAGAATATACCCAAACATATGTGCGACTTACAGGCTGATAATAGAGCCGGGCATCTGTAACATCATTTTCATTTCTTAACGACAAGCCTTCAAATTTTCTTAACGCCTTTTTTATGAGGCCATACCTGAGATAGCTGATCTAAATATAGTTTATTATAAAATGTGGGTAAAGTTACTCATTGATAAAATGTACAAGAGTGCGACGCCGCTGAAGCCAAATTGAAAAACTTCTGCCCGGACAATAAAAAAATTATGTTGTATAGATGACGCAAGGATGTTGCCCATGGCTGCTGCTGAGTTCGGACAAAAAAGTAACTCATATTTTTAACCCTTTACCAGTATATCTTTTATTGCGCCACCACGGAACAACTACTTTTAAAAGCATCGGTGTATAATAATTATTAATCCATAAATTTGTTGCATTAAAACCCAATCGCTGTATGAAAAGAGTATTGATATCAATGTGCTGCTACCTGATAGGTGTAGCCGCAATTGCCCAGGCAGAAAATAGCCGCCCGGCAATTATTCCCG
>JANMVB010000184.1:0-30449 GCA_031392305.1 Ferruginibacter sp. | reverse complement strand
GGTCATTATCACTTTTCTTAATTTTCACGATAGCTTTTTGGGCAGGTGTATAATCAGCAACTGCTGCACTCATCACAGCAATATACATATCTGCAAAAACTGAGATACAAGCATCATACATTTCTGCGGCAGACCGAACCCGTATGGTGTTTAATTGTTCGGAAGGTACAATTGACGAAGGGCCTAAAATTATAGTTACTTCTGCGCCGGCTTTGCTTAATTCATTCGCTATAGCCAACCCCATTTTACCAGAGGAATTATTACCTATAAAACGGACAGGGTCTATCTGCTCGTAAGTGGGCCCGGCAGTAACCATTGCTTTTTTCCCTTTCAAAGGAAGGTCAATTGAAAAAAAAATCTCTAGCCATTTTAATATTTCTTCAGGTTCCGCCATTCTTCCCTCGCCAAAAAGCCCACTAGCCAGTTCACCAGTTGCTACAGGAATAATATTATTGCCAAAAAATGAAATTTTTTGCAGGTTAATTTTAGTAGCGGGGTGAAGCCACATATCTTCATCCATTGCTGGTGCTACAGCTACTTTGCAGGTAGAGGAAAGATATACAGCCATCAATAAATTATCACAAATGCCTGCTGCCATCTTAGAGAGTGTATTACAACTTAAAGGGGCAATCAGCATTATATCTGCCCATCTTCCCAACATAACGTGGTTAGCCCATGAATCATCATTGGAAAGATCAGACAGGACCGGATTTTTTGAAAGGGTGGAAAGTGTAAGCGGCGAAACAAAATCCTTTGCGGAGGGTGTCATCACAATCTTAACTTCGGCTCCTGCCTTTATCAATAATCTAAGGAGTATAGGCATTTTATAGGCTGCAATGCTCCCTGTAATACCTATTAATATTTTTTTTCCATTCAGCATAAAAAAACGACGGTTTAAACCGTCGTTAAAAATATAACTTCTAATCTTAACTTAATACTAATATCCGGACAAAACTAACTAAACAAATCTTCCTCATTTTTACGGAAATAAACTTTGCCTTCCATAAATTCCTGCGATGCAAGCAGTGCCGGGTTTGGCATACGTTCGTAAGCCTTTGAAATTTCTATCTGCTCTTTATTTTCATGGATCTCTTCCAAACTATCGGTGTGGCTTGCAAATTCTTCTAATTTACTATGCAATTCCTCCTTGATAGTTATATTAATTTGATTAGCACGTTTTGCTATAATTGCAATAGACTCATACAAATTCCCTGTTTTTTCTTTAATGTCAAAAAGGTTTTTGGGTTCTACTACATTGCTCGTGCTAGAGCTTAGTTGTCGTCTTAATTTGCTCATATTGTATTTCTTTAATGTTGTTTTGACTTAAATTACTTAATTCTTTCGCCTCGGCTAAAAGTAAACTCTCCGGAAAGCGATCAACAAAATCCTGGTATTCGCTGGTTACTTTTTCATAACGTTCTACCTGCTTATCAATTACACTTAGTTTAGCAAACCGGTAATAAGATTTTATGGCGTTGAGCTTATATATGTCCCCGGATTTCGACTCAGGATAATTATTTAATACACTTCCATAAGCCAGCGCAGCAGCCCTGTATTGTCCAACTTTAAAATACAAATCTGCAGCCCTTAATTCTTTTATTTCCAGCAACTCCCTGCATTTATCAATTATTTCCGTAGCCTCTGCAATCCTGGCAGAACCGGGATGGGTATTAATAAAAGTTTGCATTACCCCAATTGATTTAGCCGTATTGGTTTGATCAAGATCTACTTTTGGTATTTGTTTGTAAAAACAAAGTGCATGCATAAAATCAACTTCCTCGGCCTTGCTGCTATTAGGAAAAACTTCCAAAAATCCCTTAAAAAAATTTTCGGCGTCCCTGTAATTTTTTAGATAATAAAAACAATATGCGTCTTTGTAATAGAGCTCTTCAAATTTATCGGTGCCCTTAAAAACAGGGTATAGCTCTTCATATAATTGCTGTGCCTGGCGATATTTTTTTTCTTCAAAAAACTTATCAGCCATTATTAATTTGTAATTCACGTCCTTGCTCTTCATGATCTTGCTGAATTTATTGCAGGAAGAAAGGGCAAGCAAAACCGTGAATGTCAGTATAGATACTCTTAAAAATCTCATAGAAGATTGCGAAATTAATGATTTTAAATCAAATATCTCTTCAAAATATCACACAACAAAAACCAATCAGTTAAGATTTTCAGAATTTATAACCCAACATACAATTATTATTAACGAGGTACCTTTAATTCTATACATCATACCAGGTGTAAAAGTGAATGCTTATTTGTAGATGCTGTGGGTAAAATAGATAGCGGAAAAATTAAGAAAACACCATTTAGTTTTTTTGTCCGGGCTTTGTGCAATGATCGATCAACATCGTTGCATCGCCCTCTTGTACCGAATACCTATGTGGATCTTTAATTGCGTTATAAATTAAAAACCAAGGGTTTAAACACGGTTATTTAAAATACATAGGCACTAAAAACCCAAATAAACCGAGGCCGATAATTCCCTCATTACAATGCGGGTAAAGCTTCATATAGGTCTTCGGTTGAAGTCCCGATTCAAGTGTAAGATCGGGATGCCGACAAATGATGTCAGTAATTGACACTACGATGATGATCAGGGCTTCACAGCCGGGGCAACAATAAATGTGGATGTTTATTAAGAAATTCTGATAACTGGGGAAAGTAAATAAAAACCCTCCTGATAAATCAGGAGGGTTAATATAAAGCAAAAAGCAAAAATCCTTAATTTGATTTAATATCGATGGTATTTGCATCGCCACCACCAATACTTTTATCTGTAGATATTCGGTCTGCACTTACACCCAATGTTTCAACCAGGTAATTTTTAACAGCATCTAATTTTTTATCTGCCATTGACTGCTGTGCTTTTGAAGCACCAGGATAAGCAGTAATAGTGATTGTACAATTTGGATTATCCTTTAGTTTTGCAGCAACACTTGCAAGCATCGCTTTTACATCCGCACTCAGGCTTATACCTTTCATTGAAAGACTTGGGTAATCTGCAGGGCAATCTCCACGGCCAAAAGTTCCGGATCTCATTAATGAGTCTAAAGTAGCGCAGCAGGCAGGCTCAGGGCATTTTCCAACTCCATCTGCATCAACTGGCTGACACTCGGTCGGAGTAATCAATTGCTTATCCTTACAATCTGGTACACCATCTCCATCAGTATCTTTAGTTACACCATGTGTATCAACCGGGCAACCGGCAGGTGTATTAGGCTCCCTGTCTAACTGATCTGTTACACCATCACCGTCTGTATCATCAAATACAGGTTTTGGCAATTTCATATGCTTTGGATTGTTTAACTCACTGTAAGCATAATCCAATGGATTGATCCACCATAATGGCTCAACAGATTTAGCCCCAAGATTGAAATTTAAACCTATCGAAAAATAATTATAAGAATCAAAATCACGGGTTTGTACTGCATCACCTAGTGCAGCTTCCTGCCATTGCTGTCCATCTAGCAAATCATCTTTTACAAATGTGTGACGATCTTCAATAGCGAGGTTTATTCTTTTACCTAATTTAAATGCAATACCAACTAATGCAGTTCCTGAAGGTTTTAATGTATTATCACCAAGTTTAGGTCTACGGTCACCTGCATCTTCCGCTTCGGTTTCGTAAGTTTTATCCATTCCATCTCTTAAAGCCTTAAGTACATCTTTTCTGTTTTTGTAAACCCCTGCGGCTGAAATTTGTGATTGAAAAAGTGAGGCGTAGTTACCTGAAGTACCTAAAGCGTTTACCTTAGCATTGTACCAGGTAAAACCTATACCTGCACCACCATAGATAATGATACCATTCTTTTGTTTATGGAAACGTACATTATTTAAAGTAATGATACCCTGAAGAGAAAGATCCTGTAAGTGTGTTTTATAATTATAAAATATTGGTTGAGCAGGGAGGCCATTTAAAGTAGTTAATAAACCATTATCATTTCTGATTAATGGATTATAACCAGCACCTACCCAGGCTGTATTTTTTGCATAGTTTTGAGATGCATTCCAGTTCATCCCTTTGGGGCTACCATTTAAATATTGCAATCTTAAAGAGAAAACATATCCCATTGCTTTTCTTACGTGAGCTGTAAATCCCAAACTTGGTATCCTTGCTGATACGTCGCCGCTTACAGCAATTGAACCCAATGAAACACCTACTTCCCACATATTACGGGGCTTTGCCGGAAAATTATATGTGTTATTCCAAAACTCGTTTTGCTGTGGCATAGCTTTAGCTGAAATAACTGAAGAATCAAAGACACTATAACCTCCTTCAGTTTGAGCGAAGGATGCTGTTGTCATAAGGGTTAAAAGCCCTAAAATTAATTTGTACTTTTTGCTTGTCATAATAATGATTATTAGATTTTTCTGAATTTACGGGGTTAATTATGCTACAAAATTATCATTTGAGAATTAATAACCAAACTTTTTTGTGAATTATTTAAGGTGTATGCTATTGTGTTTCAAAAGGTTTGCTGTATGTAAAGACGAATAACTATTACTATTAGCTGCATTACTTTAAAAAAATGAATACCATTTGTTACAATAATAGATCGTATTTAGAAATAAAAACGTTAGAGCCGTTGGATACTGCATTATATTTCTTTTTTTTGCTAATGAATTTTGTAAATGACATTATTGGTGAAGAGTTGAAAACTTTTGAAAAGAAGTTTACGGATGCTGTTAAAAGCCAAACTCCAATGCTTGACCGGATAATGAAATATATTATTAAACGCAAGGGAAAGCAACTAAGGCCGATGTTTGTTTTTTTAAGCGCCAAACTACATGCCCCTATAAATGAAAGCACTTACAGGGCCGCTGCACTCGTAGAAATATTACATACTGCTACCCTTGTACACGATGATGTGGTAGATGAATCTATGGAAAGAAGAGGTTTTTTTTCTATCAACGCTTTATGGAAAAATAAAATTGCTGTACTCGTTGGTGATTACTTATTCTCAAAAGGCTTGTTGCTCTCTACACAAAATAACGATTTTGAACACCTTCATATTTTATCTGAGGCCGTAAAACAAATGAGTGAGGGTGAATTATTGCAAATGGAAAAAGCACGGAACCTCAATTTAAACGAGGATGTTTATTTTGAAATTATCCGCAATAAAACTGCATCACTCTTATCCTCAGCCTGTGCAGCCGGTGCATGGAGTACAAGTAAGGATAAAAGCATTACTGATAAAATGAGGTTGTTTGGTGAAAAAGTAGGCATTGCTTTTCAGATTAAAGATGACCTTTTTGACTATGGGAAAGAAGACATTGGTAAGCCGACCGGTAATGATATCAAGGAGAAAAAACTAACACTTCCATTAATTTATACCTTGAACAATGTTGACAGGACCATCAAAAGTAAAATGATCTATATCATTAAAAATGAAAATAAAAATGCAGAAAAAGTAAGATGGTTAATTGACGAAGTGGTAAAAGCAGGTGGCATCAAATACACTGTAGAAAAAATGAATAATTATAGAGATGAAGCCCTTGCTATTCTTCATCAATTTGAAGATAATGAGGTAAGGAAAGCTTTGGAAGAACTTGTAAGATATACAACCGATAGAAAATACTAACATCCAACGGCCATGCAAAACATGTTCGTAAATGATACGCTCAAAATTTTTAATGGAGAAACGCTGGAACATATTAAAAGATGAAGTAGCCCTCACTGATTCACTGCAAACTGCTCTTAATATAAATAAAACGCTCTGCAAAATCCTGGTTCAGCGGGGCATTGACGACTATGAAAAAGCGAAAGCTTTCTTTCGGCCACTCCTTACCGATTTGCATGATCCCTTATTGATGAAGGACATGCAAAAAGCAGTTGACAGAATTACATATGCAATTTTTAATAAAGAAAAGATACTGGTATTTGGAGATTATGATGTAGATGGAACTACCTCTGTTGCCTGCATGTACCAGTTTCTTTGTAAAATTTATGACAGTAATTTTATAGAATTCTATATTCCCCACCGGTACCGGGAAGGTTATGGCGTAAGTAAAATGGGTATAGATTATGCTGCTGCCCATCATTTCAACCTCATCATTTCATTAGACTGCGGCATTAAGTCAGTAGAATTAATTACTTATGCAAAAACATTGGGAATAGAATTTATCATCTGTGACCATCATCTTCCTGACGAAGTATTACCGGATGCAACAGCTATTTTAAATCCAAAACAACCTGGTTGTAATTACCCTTACAAAGAGCTATGTGGCTGTGGAGTAGGATTTAAATTAATAACCGCACTGGCACAACAATTTGGGATATACGAAGAACATTATTACTGTTACCTCGACTTGTTGGCTACTGCCATCGCCGCAGATATTGTACCCATGACCGGTGAGAACCGCATCCTGGCTTATCATGGCCTGCAGCAGATAAATACAAATCCATGTGCAGGTATTGCATCTCTTATAAAACTGGGGGGCATCCAAAATAAACTAACAATAAATAATGTGGTATTTATTATTGCCCCAAGGGTAAATGCCGCCGGGAGAATGGATGATGCAAAAAAAGCGGTACAGTTATTCATTGAAAAAGATACTGCAAAAGCATTGGCATATGCAGAAATGCTTCACTCAGATAACTCAGACAGAAAGGATGCAGACAGTACCATTACTGAGGAAGCGCTGGCAGTAATTGATGGTGACGCTTTTTTGATAAAAAAGAAATCGACAGTAGTTTATAAAGAGCACTGGCACAAGGGTGTAGTGGGTATTGTTGCCAGCCGCCTCATTGAAAAATATTACAGGCCTACGGTAGTGCTTACACGAAGCGGAGAATATGTTACCGGAAGTGCAAGAAGTGTAACCGGCTTTAATTTATATGAAGCGGTGCATGCCTGCCGGGAATACCTTGTTGGTTACGGTGGCCATTTTGCAGCAGCAGGCCTATCAATGTTGCCGGAGAATGTGTTGGCTTTTACCAAAAGGTTTGAGCAGGAGGTATGCGACACCATTCCTGATCATTTATTGATACCGGAAATTGTAATTGATAGTGAAATATCATTCCCGGAGATCACCGGTTCTTTTTATAATATCTTATGCCAGATGGAACCTTTTGGCCCTGAAAATATGCGGCCTGTCTTTATAGCCCGTAATGTAGCTGATACAGGTTATTCTAAAATTGTAAAAGAACTTCATATTCGTTTTGTATTAAAGCATAAAGAAAAAACGCTTACAGGAATTGGTTTTAATATGGCAGGTAAATTTGATTTGCTGCAACAAAAAAAACCGTTGGATGTACTGTTCACCATTGATCAAAATGAATGGAATGGAGAAACCACCTTACAATTAAAAATGATAGACATCCGTTTATCTTCCCCTCTTCAATAGAAGCTTTTGTTATTTAATGAAAATATTCAATTACATAAAGTACTTCTTCTATCTCGGCTATAACTGGAACTGGCGAATAGCAGTGTATATAATAATGCAGGAAATTAAAGGAGAAAAGAAATATGGTATCAATACAACCGGGGCAGACGAATTAAAAAAAATCAAAGCGCAGGGTATCGATATTTCTCATGCTACCGTGTACATGCCTGCAACTTATTTTCAACTGGAAGAAATTTTTGAAGTATTACCAACCGGGCAACGAACACATTTTTTAGATATTGGTTGTGGTAAAGGAAGGGTGTTGTGTGTGGCAGCACACAAGGGTTACAACAAAGTTACCGGCATTGATTTTTCAAAAGAATTTTGCGATGCGGCAACACAAAATCTCAACATTACAAAGCTTACTTTTACTTCTCTTGATTATAGTGTCGTAAATAAAGACGCAGCAATTACACCAATACCCAGGGATGTTGACTGCATTTTTTTATTTAATCCCTTCGATATTGTAATCATGAAACAGGTAATTAAAAATATAATTACCAGCCTGCAACTTCAACCACGCAACCTGCACATAGTTTATGCCAACCCGTTATATAAACAATTGTTCCTGGAAATAAACTTTACTGAAATTCATTACAGCAAACATTTGAAGTATCTGGAATTATCAATACTTGGCAACAAGTTGAATGCCCCGTAAAAACCAGGCATGTTCAAAAAATAATATTACTCCTATGCAATAATAATTATGTTGGTAAAGCTCCACATAGGTATTGGGTACAAGAGGGCGATGCAACAATGCCCCACATTGCCTCGCAGTCCGGACAAATAGTTTTGCAACGAAAAATCTTTCGAATAGCGTATGCTTAAAATAAAAAAACTTCCGGCATTAATAAATGCCGGAAGTTTTTTTTAAACTGTTATTTATTCAGCTATAATTAAGGAAGGTTCTTTCTCTACATTCATCAGTTCCACACTTCTGTTTATAAAATTTGTAAGGTCATTTCCTTTTAGCAAATCCTGCGATAACAAGGCCAGGTCTGCTAAATTACGCACCTGCTTTTCCTGCTTGCCTGCATCAGCCTCAGCAAGAATATGCTGGTATATTTTATGATTGCCGTTAATCGTAAGCGTTACCTCATCTGGCATGTTCGCATAAAATGATGCCATACCTCCGCCTGCTGCTCCCATGTCTTTCATCCTTCTCATCAGCTCAGGACGGGTAGCCACTACCGGTGGCACATTATCACTTAACCCTTTTACTTCAACAGTAATATGCAGGGCAGATTGCTGCTTTTCAAAAAGGCCTTTTAATTTTTCAGCATCATCTTTACTTAATACACTTTCAACGTTATCGCTTTTGTCAATCAGGTTATCAACAATATCGCTGTCTACTCTTGTAAACGAAACTTTCTCCCACTTCATTTCCATGTTATTGATGAAGGCTGCGTCAACAAGCGTTTCCATTTTTACCACTTTATAACCTTTGGCTACACAGGCCTGTATGTAAGCATCCTGTTGTATCGGGTTGGTGGTGTACAAAACAACCTGCTTGTCATCTTTATTTTTTTGCAGCGTTTCTGTGGCAATTTTATATTCATCCAGGGTATAAAATTTATTTTCTCCTGCTACTTCAAATACATTGAATTTATTGGCTTTTTCCAAAAACTTATCATCCGTCATCATACCGTATTTTACAAACAGGCCCAGGCTCTCCCATTTTTCTTCAAATGCAGTACGGTCGTTTTTAAATATTTCTTCCAGTTTATCCGCTACTTTTTTTGTGATGTGCGAATTAATCTTACGCACGTTCGGATCTCCCTGCAAATAACTGCGGCTAACGTTCAGCGGTATATCCGGTGAATCAAGCACACCCTGTAGCAACATTAAAAATTCCGGCACAATATCCTTTACCTCATCCGTTACAAATACCTGGTTGCTGTACAACTGAATTTTATCTTTCTGTATTTCGTACGACTGTTTTATTTTAGGGAAATACAAAATACCAGTAAGGTTAAAAGGATAATCCACATTCAGGTGGATCCAAAATAAAGGTGCTTCGTTAAACGGATAGAGTTCCTTATAAAATGCCTGGTAATCTTCGGTGGTTAATTCAGCAGGTTTTTTTGTCCAGGCCGGAGTGGTGTTGTTAATTTGCTTGCCTTCAAATGAAATAGGCACGGGTAAAAAACGACAAAATTTTTCAAGGATAGTACTGATCCTTGAAGGCTCCAAAAATTCGAGGCTCTCTTCGTTCAGGTGCATTACAATGTCGGTTCCACGCTCTGCTTTTTCAGTTTCTTCCAGCAAAAATTCGGGGCTTCCGTCGCACTCCCATCTTACTGCTGCGGCGCCTTCTTTAAACGATTTGGTGATCACTTCCACTTTTTCGCTCACCATAAAGGAGGAGTAAAATCCCAACCCGAAATGCCCGATTATATTATTTTCATTTTGGCCTTTGTACTTGTCTAAAAATTCTTCAGCACCACTAAAAGCAACCTGGTTCAGGTATTTATCCACTTCTTCTTCCGTCATTCCGATACCCTTGTCAGAAATGGTAAGTGTTTTCTTTTCTTTATCAATTTTTATCTCAATCCCCAGCTCACCAATTTCGCCTTTTGCCTCGCCCAGCGAAGAAAGGGTTTTTAATTTTTGGGTAGCATCTACGGCATTACTTACCAGCTCTCTTACAAAAATGTCATGCTCGCTGTATAAAAATTTCTTAATAATCGGAAAAATATTTTCCGTTTGAACTCGTATGTTTCCTTTTTGCATAGTGTGTAAATATTTAGAAAACTCTTTGTCAAAATCAATGCCAGCCAATGCCATGCTGACAACCTGACAATGCCGGGTTACGATAACCCATTCTTTATAAATATTTTTTTTGTTGCACGGGCCATGAAGCTATGGGCATCATCGTTGTGTCACTCACTTGTGCCGCATACCTATGGGGAGCTTTACCTACCGAATAAAAAACGCAATTAAAGTTCCCCAATGATACAATGTACAAGAGTGCGACGCCACCGAAGGTTAATTGAAAAACTTCTGTCGGGACAACAAAAAATTAAAACACATAAAATTTTACCAGTTTGCTCAAATAAAAAATGCCCGGCAAAAAGCTAGGCATTCCTTATAATTTATTGTTGCTATTTTAATTTCCTGCCACTTTAATTTTATCAATCTGCCAGGTGGTAGTTTTATCCGAAGCGGTTCCGGCTGCATCTGCACCTTCATATTTAAATGCAATAAAAGCTGTACCAGCATAGCTGTTGAGGCTAATATTTCCTGAAGCCGTAAAGTTAGTTGGGTAACCAGTTGCCAGGCCGGGAGAAAGTATAGCCGAAGTGGTTATATCCGTCCAGTTAACGCCTGCGGCCCATGGATTACCGATACCTGTATAGTCGGTAGATATCAAAACTTTTAAAGTTGCCCCGTTATTAAAACCAGCCTTGCTATCGAAGGTTAATACTTCATTTACAGTACTGTTGAGGTCGAATGATTTTGTAACAAGCCAGGAAGTTACCACGGCTTCGTTGCTGCTAAAAGCTGAAATCTGTGCATATTTATTATTACTGAACAACCGTGACTGGTACTTTTGAGTACCCACTTCTGAAGCGTTTTGCCAGTTGGCAATTGCAAGTGGCAATGTGTTGCTGGTAGTAGTTCCTTCAAAATCTTCATTTAATAAAACAGTGCCTGTTCCGCCGCCACCGCCGGTTCCACCCACTACATCATTCAGGTTGCGGATAGATAGCTGGTTGGTAGCATTAAACTTTCCTGCCACACCGGTAACTGAAGTTACTGTGCCGGTTGGGTAAGCAGCACTTTGAAAGGTTGCACCTGCAGTACCCGTTCTTGTAAAATGCACAACAGTGGCCCCATCATTAAAAGTAGTATTACCTGCCCAGGTACCACCCGTTCCACCGGTGATGGTAATGTTAGCTACTTTGATAAGTGTAGATTCCCATGCAGCAATATTTGTATTTAATTCAGCAATGGTAGCGGCCCTTGGCGTAATGGTTTTGCCGGTACTTACCACTGCAGCATTGCCTAGGTCAAGGTTACTCACCTGCAAAGCGCCACTGAATAAACCCAGTGAACCACCGGTTACATTCACATCGATGGAGTCCCCCAAATTAAAATTATGTGCACCGGTAAACCGGACAATAATACCTGCAAGGCCATTGCCCTGCTGCAATACCAGGTTTTGGTCAATGGTATTCTGTGCATTTTTGTCAGAAATTACAATACCCGTAATCCTGTTATTTGCCGGTGCATTAATGGTTGTGCCGGTAAACAATGCCCGCAAGTTTGCTGTGGTAAGTAAAGTTGTTGGGCCGGTGCCGCAGCGGCTGCCATAAAATTTCACGTCACTGGTATCCCTTATTACCAATTGTTTGGTAGCACCAAATGTGGTATAAATTGCCAGTAATGATCCATTTCCGTTTGGCGCATTGATACCTGCAAAATTCGCAAACCCGCTGCTGCGGATGATGATATTGCCGCCGCCTGCACAGGATTTAATATTGAGGTTGGCAGATAAACTGTTGGAAGCATCTGCATAGGATTTGCTGGTATCAGAAGTTAAAAATTCTGCATTGTCAATCTGTATCAGCATACTTTGAAAAGTATTGTTCAGGTCACTTACTGCCACTACTTTTGGTGCAACCGCATTGCCTGTACTCCCTTTTAAAATATAAGTATCAAACAGGTTACTGGCCAAAGGGTTTACATTTAAAAACCCACCACTTAAACCGGAGCTTCCCCCAATTTGTATAAGGCTATTGTAATCTCCCATAAACAGGCCCTTCAGCTTTATGTAAACTTTGCGGCCCACCGGGTAGGTGCTGTAAAGATTGGTACCATCCAGGCGTATGGTAATACCGCCGGTGCTATCCTGTATGCTTATCTGCTTGTAATAGTTGCCACTTTTATCGTCGGCATTTACTATCCCCGCAATTACAAAGTCATCGGTAATGGCTTCTACCTGGCCGGTAACATGCATAGCTTTTAAAGCAGCAATGGTTTTATTGGCGGTAATATTCGGCTCCTGGAAAAGTGGTGGTTCATCAAACTTTTTACTACAGGATGAGATGAATAAAGTGGATGCAATTACAACGATGCAGCTCATCCAAAAAAACATTTTTTTACTTTGCATACTGGTGAAATTTCTTGTTAACATGATTGATTTTAAAAGCAATATTTTTCTTTAATTAAAAACGAATGGTGGCGCTTACAAAATAATTTAAGCCGTAAGCATAAAATAATTTGGGAGGAAATTTATTGACATCTTTGTTATCATTGTCAAAACGCAGTTGTTCAAATCCACCGGTCAATATGGTTTTGTTATTTAAGATATTATTTACACCGGCATTAAATACCAGGAAGGTGGATTTTTGATTGATATTATATTGCTTGGGTAACTTCCACGAATAGCCGCCGAAAAAATCCACGGTATATTCTGCCGCAAATTTTGTTTGATCCAGGATGGCATCCCAGGTATTGCTTTTATAAGGTACCCCTTCAGTAGCTTCAAAAGTTCGTCGGATAGGATTAAAGCTTAACCAGTTCTGATCAAAATAATTACCGGTAAGGCTTACAAACCAAAACTTAGGTGAGCGGTAAGTAGCACCTAAACTAAATGCCTGCTGTGGTGTAGATGGCACCCGGAAGTTTTGAGAATAAATAGTTTGTTCCGCTAATATTGCGGTACTGTTATCCACTGTAATGGTAGCATGTTGGCGGCTGTCGTAATAATACCTGCCAACTGCGGCAGCGGCATTCACGGTAAGGGTTGGCGTTACTTTTGCCTCTACCCCTAACTCTCCGCCAAAGTGTAATTTGTCAATTCCATTCATGGAGTAATTAACCAGGTTCTGAAACCCGTCGTGATAAAAAGTCATCACATCCATTTGATCCGCAAAGCGGGTGTAGTAGCCGCTTAAATGAATTTTTAATTTAGGCGCATTCATCACATAACCTGCTTCGGCAGATTGTATGGTCTCACTTGTAACATTGCTTTGCTGGCTGCTACGTGAGCGTGGTGAAATATAAACGTTCTCAAAGAAAGGCGCTTTGGTTCCGTAAGATCCATTTACAAAAAAATAATTGCGGCCATTTAATTTATAAGTAACCCCACCCTTTACACCATAATTGGTAAAAGTGTTTAATTTACCTTCTCCATAAGAATCGTTGGGAAAAAGCCCGGTACGTACATTACCCACCCGGCGAAATTGTGTTTGTGATATTTCAGAAGAAAGATTAAAATCAATTTTATTAAATTTAAAAACACCCTGGGCCCAGGCGGCAGCTTTATTAATATTCAATTCATAATCATACCCATACTTATCACCTTTTTTTAAAATCCCATTCGGATGATCCACATCAAATTGGTTGGCGATGGTGTTAGCAGGAAAATCCCTTTCAGCAAACTGGTTGAGGTTTACATAAAAATCTCCGCCAAGCAGGTCATCTATTTTTTTATAGTAATGATTTTTTTGTGCCTGGTAAGATGCGCCTGCAGTAAAGTCAACATGGTTGCTGAGGCGGCTGTTAATTACCGAATTTATATTGATGCGTTTTGTATTAATCACCCTGTCTTCGATGATGTATAAAGATCTTTTGCCCGTTACACTGTTACCAACAATTCCGTTTGCATCCTTTATGGTGGCAACATTGCTGCGGTTAACATCATATAACCTGTGCCAGTTTATCTGCCTTGCATTTTCATCATTGGTAAGTAATGTCTGCAACTGGTTGTACTGGTAACTATCCTGGTTGGCAACACTGTTGTAATAGCTGGGCAGGTAACGGTAATAGTCTGGCCTTGGGTCTGGTGCATTGTACCAGTCAAGGGCTGTAACACTGCGGTCGCCAAACGAATATCCGGCAGCAGTAACCAGGCTGGTATTTTTACCGAGGCGAAAATCATGCGTTAATATAATTACGGGTTGGTTTGTTTTACCAACACTTGCATTGCGCTTTTTGCCATTCTGGTAACCCCAGTTTGGATTGTAATAATTACTGTTTGCCAGGTTCATCATTTCCTGCACGGCGGCTCCCTGCCTGCCATTTTCTGTAGGCGCACCAAATACGGTTAAAGAGAGTAAATGCTTTTCATTGATTTTTTTATCTACAGCAGCAAAGTAACTCCAGCCATTATAAAAAGTGCCCGGTACATACCCCTCCCCTGCCCAGCGCCTGCTACCACTTACTGAAAATGCCCATCCCTTTTTACTCAGGCCGGTAGAATGTGTAAATATCCAGCGATGGTTATAATTACGGTTACTGGCGGCATAGCTAAAGCTGGTTTGTTTTCTTTGCTTGCTTGCCCGTGAATCAATATTTGTATTGCTTCCGATATCACCAAACGCAAAAGTATTGTAGCGTAATCCGTAAGATACATCCCGGTTACGCATTACATCATTCAGGCCGCCCCATAAGCCATAAGGTGTAAATCCATTATCCAGGTTATCCATCGGGATGCCATTCATAAAAGTGCTGAACAGGTCATTTTCATAACCACGGATGCGGAAACGCACGGCACTAAAATTAAAAGCGGCGGCAGAAAAATAAGGGTCACGGCCAGCGGTTAACAACGAAGAAATGTTCTGGCTGCCGGCATCTCCCTGGTCGTTATCATCCAGTGTAATAACCGGGGTATTATCCAGCAAACCTTCTTTCAACTCTTCCAGGTTGGAGGTTTCTTTTTTTGCAGCGGTATCTGGCAAAGGGGTTTCCTGCCCGAAAATGAGCAGGGTGGTACAGCAGCATACCAGCAGTAGTTTTAGTTTCAGCATATTATAAAGTAAAATTTTTCTCAGTCGCAAAGGTAATGGCTTGAAGCATACAGATATTGTAAGTTGCTAACATTTGTAAGGGGCGCTGTGTCGTGTAACACTGATTGTAAATACAATTTTTTAACCAGCATTTTATCAATGGGCATCATCGTTGTGTCACTCACTTTTACGGCATACCAATGTGGAGCTTTACCCACAATATAGAAAAATCGAAAGCTCTATGTTCCGGATCGGGAAGCTTTCTATATATCAAATACACCAGGAATAAAAAACAGTTTGCTTCATCAATTTCAATGCCCTGATATAATCCCCAAACTATTTTTCATTTACATTCATTGCGTATGTTTGCTTACTTTATTCAAAAAGAAACCATGAGAAAAGCACTGATATTTTTTGCATTTATACTTCCTTCAATTGCCACTTTTGCCCAGCAACACAAGTACAAATCTGCCCTGGTAGGTTTTTACAACCTTGAAAATTTTTATGACACAGTGAATAATCCAATGGTGGATGATGAGGAATTTTTACCTGCAAGTGAAAGGCAATACAATACACATGTTTATTTAGATAAAATCAGCAGGCTGTCTGCAGTAATCGCACAAATGGGAACAGATATAAACCCCGATGGGCTTGCATTATGTGGCGTTGCAGAGATAGAAAATGATACCGTTTTAAACGATCTCATCAATCTTTCGCCCCTTAAAAACAGGAAACTGAAATTTGAGCATTATGACTCACCCGACAGGCGTGGGGTTGATGTAGGATTATTATACAACCCGGCATATTTTAAAGTATTGTCAAGCGCTCCATTATTTGTACAATTACCCGGCGGATCGAAAGATGCTTATTTTACCAGGGACATATTATACGTTAAAGGATTGCTGGGAGCAGATACGGTACATGTTTTTGTAAACCATTGGCCATCCCGTTCGGGGGGTGAACAACGCTCCATACCAGCCCGGGCAGCAGCAGCGTTGGTATGCAAAATAAGGGTAGATTCTTTGATGGCCATCAACCCTCAATCTAAAATCATCATCATGGGTGATTTAAATGATGACCCCATAAGCCCAAGCCTGGTAAAGGTTTTAAAAGCCACAGGGAATAAATCTGATGTGGGCAAAAGCGGCTTGTACAACCCATGGGTAGATTTTTATAAACAAGGCATTGGCACACTTGCTTACCAGGATGCATGGGGACTTTTTGACCAGATAATTTTTTCAGGTGCATGGCTAAATAAAGAACAGAAGGAATTATTTTTTTACAAGGCAGTAATTTTCAACAAAGAATTCCTGGTGCAAAAAACAGGGCGCTACAAAGGCTATACAAAAAGAACCTGGGATGGAATGACCTACAATTACGGTTACAGTGATCATCTTCCGGTTTTTGTAACGTTGTTAAAAAAAGTTGATTAGTAATAGCAATTTTTCTTAAAAAGCTTTCCTTACTAAAATGATGCAAATTCAGCTCTACATTTATGAACTGCCAGAAAAGGTTATCGACATAATACCGGCAGAATTTGGATGCATTGGATAATTTTTTCACGCAAAGACGCAAAGAAATAAAATAAGGCGCAAAGAAAATACAAAATCAACTTTGCGCCTTTCCTTCTTCTTTTCTCTTCGTTAGTTTTTATTTAGTAACCTTCATTCATTTATAATTGGTAAAAAGAATGCAACCGGACTGAAATAAGTTTAAGGTTTTAAATGACAATTTTTCTACCAAGGTTTAAAAACACCTCTCACTTTGATCAGGATAACTTTGGAAGTAGAATAAAAATTACGCAGGTAAAGCTCCCCATAGGTATAACGTACAAGTGAGTGACACAACGATGTTGACCGGAGTTGCATCGTTTGGACAATAACTTAATCCAATCTAATTGTTCAATACAATTAACCTGAAAATTGATTTTAGCTCCCTCCCTCCTTTTATTTTTTGGTTAAGTGAATAAATAACCGGTTTATAATATTGAAGGCAGGTTAAATAAGTTTATTTTAGAAGTCCTTTACACATTGATCAAAAATAAAAAACACATGAAGAAAATCTTTACGCTTATTTGCTTACTGGTAACTATAAATACCATAGATGCACAAACAATTTCCTACTCCACTGCCGGTTCAAATTACACCGAAAATTTTGATGGATTGATTACTACTGGCATCACCAACAACGCTGCCAACGGCCCTTTTGAAATTGTAACCGGAAATTTTGCCGGCTCTACTGTTGCCGGTTGGTATGTAGAAAGATTTGCCGGCAGCACCGCCGGTGCAAATTTTTCAGCCAACGATGGTACGGGTAATTCGGGCAGTGTATTTTCTTACGGAACCGGCACTGCAACAGAAAGGGCACTCGGCCTGCTGGCATCAGGTTCAAGGGTTAACCGGATGGGGGTTTTAATCACCAACAATACCGGCGCTGCCCTATCATCGGTTACTATTTCATTTAATAATGAGCTATGGCGCAGGGGTACAAATGCTACGGGAAATATTGTGGCATTCTCTTACAAAACTGGGGCTACAGCCATAAATGATGCAACCGGATATACAGTAACCACCAATTTAAACCTGGTAACACCCAACCTCACAGGGGCAGAAGGTTCAAGAGATGGTAACAATGCTACTTATAGAACTGCAGTTACATTTACCCTCACCGGCATTAGCTGGGCACCCGGCGATGTATTAGGTTTAAGATGGGATGATGCCAATGAAACAGGCAACGATGATGGTATGAGTATAGATGATTTTTCATTTACCGCAGGGGCATCGGTAACGCCTACCCTAACTGCAGGCCCGGCCATTACGGGTTTATCTACTACACTTGCAGTTGCATCAGCATCACAATCATTCAATGTATCCGGTACCAGCTTAACAGGTGCGCCGGGTAATATTGCAGTAACGGCAGCCTCTACAGACATACAAGTTTCACTCAGCAGCGGATCAGGATTTGGTAGCACTGTAAATGTTCCATATACATCCGCAACACTTGCAGCTACACAAGTGTATGCAAGGATAAGCGCCACTGCTCCATTGGGTGCATTAAGCAGTACCGTTACCGTTAGTGGTGGTGGTGCTCCCAATATTATGGTAAATGTTTCAGGCAATGTGTTGGCTGCCGAACCAACTACGCAAGCCACCAATGTTTTGCTCACCAATCTTGCAAATAATGGCATGGATATCAACTGGACAAACGGAAATGGCACCAACCGGTTAGTAGTTATCAGGCAAACAATGGCAACTGAATTTCCCCCGACAGATGCGGCAACATATACTGCGAATACTGATATAGCCTCAGCCGGAACTACCGGCGGTGGAAACTATGTAGTTTATAACGGATCAGCTACCGGGCCGGTAAGTGTAACCGGCTTAACAGCAGGCACCAGTTATACCGTTACTGTGTATGAATTTAATGGCGGTGCAGGATCAGCCAATTACCTAACTGCTGCCGCTACCGGAAACCCTGCAACAGCAAGTACTACCGGAATATCACCCAACCTTACCCAGGTTAATTTTACTGCCCTGGCAGCTCCTTTATACACAGGAACCGGTACGACAAACCGCACACCTACTATGTTTTATGCCCGGCTTAGTAATTTAACACCCAATACTACCTACAGGTATTATACACAGGCAGCTGTGGCCTCTGACCTTGGTACCACAGGTACCGGTGCAGGCAATGCAGTATTGATTGATTACACGGTATCACCCGTAACTTATACTTATTCGGCAGCAGTTTCATTAAGCATAGCAGGTGGTTATGGTAAATTTACCACCAATGCTTCCGGAAGTTTTGCAGGTTCATTTGGCTTTGTAAATACAGGCAATGCAAAATTCACTGCTGGTAATATTCTTTACCCAACTATTGCACTTTCTGTTGATCCTGCAACTACTACGCTTTATCGTTTTGCATTGGATCAAACAATTACTGCGCTTGCATTTGCAGCAACAAGCGGGGCCACAGACGGAACCTTTATACAAGGAACGTCTTCGGCCACACCAGGAAACATCGTAGGATTATGGAGTAATACCACTGCCACCGGAAGGCCGTTGAGCATGACACTTGCAGAAAACCCAACCATTGCTACTGGTAACGGTGGCGCTGCATGGGGTACCAGCTTTATTACAGGTTATGATTTAACTGCCGGAAGCTGGAACACCATTATACCTAATAATAATGCAAACGGAGTAAGGCTTGCACAGCAATTTGATATTGTAACCGGTACAGTGCTGGGATGTAATTCAGATGCAGATGGCACCTGGCCTACCGGCTCTGTGGTTACAGCAAATCCTACAGGAGGCACCACACCACTGCAGATATCATCAACCGATGCGCCACTTAACAGCGGCTCCTGCTTTTCGATATTGCCTATCAAACTGGAATATATTAAGGGGCAAAAAACCAATAGTGGTATAGCCCTTAACTGGAAGGTTACCTGTACATCTACCCAAATTGTAATGGAAATAGAAAGATCAGCTGTTGCAAGAAATTTTGCACCTATTAATTCTATTGCGGCTACACAGGCCCGTTGTGCACAGCCTTTTGATTTTATTGATGCCACCCCATTACAAGGCAGAAATTATTACCGCTTAAAAATGATTGATATAGATGGTAAAGTTTCTTACTCTCCTATTTTAGTGATCATTAATGGCAGCAAAGGTTTTGAGTTTGTGGGAATATATCCATCCATCGTTAAAAACGAAACTTCGCTGAGTATTTCATCTGCCAAAGCAGCAACCATTGAAACAAGGATTACAGATATGAGTGGCCGGGTAGTTGCAAAAAGCAAACAGTCAATACCAGCAGGTGCAAGCCTTATTAAAATAGATTGCGGCAATCTTGCGCCAGGCATTTACAATTTAACAGGTATAGCTCCTGATGCAACATCTTCAACCATCCGGTTTGTGAAACTTTAAGAGTGAATTTTGTTTACAAAAAATGCCCCCGGGATATTTCGGGGGCATTTTTATTTATTAAATTTCGCAACTTATAAATGAGTGAATAAATCTTTTTGTCCGGGCAGTGAAGCTATGTTGATCATCGTTGCATCGCCCTCTTGTACTGAATACCATTAGGGATCATTTGTTGTGGTATAATTGTAACTATTATTACCCCTTTTGGAACATCCCGATTTTTTTCGGGAAGAAAATAGGGGCAGATTATCCAACAAATTTAATTCACTGTTTTACCCCTTGCGCAGTATAGCCGTTTACTCCAATTCGGCACAAACCAAAAAACATTATTAATCCTCCTTGTTTACATTACCAGCGCCGCTGCTATGTTGCTCTACCCTTGCACCACCACGGTGATAAACATTACCGGCGCCGCTTGCGTGGGCTTTTAAAGTAACGCTTGCATGTACTCTTGCTGTACCGGCACCCGAAACACTTACATCTGTATTTTCACTCTTAAGGTTCTCCGTGGAAAGTTCGCCGCTGCCGCTGATTTCTGCTTTGTAGTCCCTGGTGTTACCGCTCAGTTCAATTTTACCTGCACCACTAATTTCAGCGTCAACCTCCGGTGCATCTACAGCACCGCTGATTTTGCCTGCGCCGGATACATCAAAAGAAACCTTGCCATTACTTTTTACCTTATCTATAATTTTTATATCACTTGCCCCTGAACTTTTTACCGAATTTATTTCAGGTGCGGTTACAAAAACTTTAAAATGTGCGTCATTAAAATGAACGCCGTCTTTGGTCCGGATTTTTAATTCGTCACCATCCACTTCTGTTTCTATCAGGCCAATGATATTGTCATCTGCTTCTACCACCACTTCTGTAACGGGACCGTTCTTTACTTCCACTTCAAAAGCGCCCCCTGCTGAAATGCCTTTAAAGTCGCCGGTTTTTCTTTTTTCTGTAACGATATTACCGCTGCCACTTTTTTGCTCGCAGGAGGAAATGGCAAGTAATGCAAATACATACAATACAAATTGTTTCATGGTTAAATATTTTTTGTAAAGGTTTGTAATAAAAACCTGCTTTGCAAATCCATTGATACTTTTTTCTTTCCGCTGATACTTTATTTTTTAGAAGTATTGAAAGCCACAAAGACACAAAGGGACAAATTTGTTTGGAAAGTATTTCTTATAATTAATGCTGCGAGTGACATGTGGCTATAAGTAAAATACATATTGTGGGTAAAGATCCACAAAGGTATTCAGTACAAGAGTGCGACGCAACAATGTACCACATAGCTTCTTAGCCCGGACAATAAAATTAACTGTGCTAAATAAAACAAAGCCTTACTTACCAGATACTAAATGCCATAAAAATAATAGTATAAACAGTTGCATATTTAAAAAATAATCTCAACTTTTGGAGAGCAGAATAATGCTTTGATTTTATTATATAAATTGTATAAATCCCCCATCATTATGTCAGTTAATGTTTCAGTATTTAAAAATTACGTGGTTGCCGGGCTTTTATCAGGCAGTTTACTTTTTAGCAGTTGCTACACCTACCGGGTGGGCACAAACGCACAGGAAGGTGCCGTGGCTTCAAAACCCATTGTGGCCCATTCATTTTTTTGGGGGCTGATCAGTAAGCCTCCGCAAATCCATACACCCATTTGCGATTCGCTGGAAGTAAATGGCATGGCGGAGGTTACCATGAAAACCAATTTTGGCTATGCACTGATTACGGTGGCCACCCTCGGCATCTGGAGCCCCATGCAGGTGCAATGGAAATGCAGCAAGCCATGTAAAAAAACCGGAACCTTATAAAACTTAACGACATGAAAATTATTTCAACAGGATTAAAAGAATGGGAAAACAGGCATGAGATTTTTAAAGAAAAAATTAATGACCTGCGCATAGCCGCCAACGAACCGGCACTGGATGCTTTGGAAAGTTATAACGACTGCACCAAAGGTTTTCAAAAACTAATTGCAGAAGCTATACAGGCAAAAACCCCCTTTCGTTCATTGGGTGCAGGCTGGTCGTGGAGCAAAATTGCTACTGCAAAAAATGGCCTGATGGTGGATACCAAACAGTTGAATACCACCATGAAAATTTCTGCACAAAGTGTAGTGCCCACTTATACCGGTGATGTTACAAAACTATTTTTTGCCCAATGCGGTAATGGTGTGTGGGAACTAAGCAAAGAGCTTCGCCCAAAAAAACTTTCGCTAAAAACAAGTGGTGCCAGTAACGGACAAACGATTGCAGGTGCTATGAGCACCGGTGCACATGGTGCCACTTTTGATGTAGGTGCCGTGCAGGATTTTGTGGTGGGCATCCACTTAATTACGGGACCTAACAGCCATGTGTGGCTCGAAAGAAAATCGGCTCCGGTGGTTACAGATTCGTTTATTCAAAAACTGGAAACAGTGCTGGTGCAGGATGATGATTTGTTTAATGCGGCCCTGGTTAGTTTTGGAAATTTTGGCATCATACACGGCGTAATGATAGAGACCACCGATTTGTTTTTGATAGAGGCGTACATGCGTAAGATGCCCTATGATGATACGTTGAAAAAGATTATGGGCACACTGGATTTTACCACTGCAAACCTGCCCTGCGGCAATGAACGCCCATTTCATTTACAGGTAATTTTAAATCCGTATGATGATAAAAATATGGCCTACGTGTATTCTTTTTATAAAAGGCCTTACCGGGAAGATTACCCCCGCCCTGTGCCAAATGAAGCAGGCATTGGCCCCGGAGATGATGCGCCTTGTTTTATCGGCAAACTCGGCAACGCCTTACCACAACTGGTGCCCACGCTGGTAAATGCATTACTGGCATCATCTTTAAAACCTTTTGAAAAACAATTTGGAACCCTCGGTGAAATTTTTAACAATACTACCCTGCATGGAAAATTGTTTAGTGCGGCCATTGGTTTGCCGCTAAACCAGGTAAGCCGTGTTACAGAAATATTGTTTGAAATCAATAAAAAAAAGGGCCCCTTCCCCGGGCTTTTTGCTTATCGTTTTATAAAAAAATCGAAGGCAACGCTGGCGTTTACACGCTTTGATTTTACCTGTATCCTTGAGCTGGATGCGGCACCATCCAATGCCACCAAAAGATTTTATAAAGCCGTGTGGGAAAGGCTTGACGATGAAAAAATCCCTTTTACATTTCATTGGGGTAAAATGAACGAGCTGGATTTTGACCGGATAAAAAGAATGTACGGCCAGGATGCAGATAACTGGATTGCTGCCAGGAACAAACTGCTTGATGCAAGCTCCATGAAAATATTTACAAACCCATTGCTGAAACAATGGGGGTTGGATAAGGTGTTGTAATTATTTAATGCAGACATTCAAACTAAAGTGTTCTCAATAGATAAATTTTTTTATTGTCCGGGCTGAAAATCATTGTTCAACATCGTTGTGTCACTCACTTGTACCACATACCTTTGGGGAACATTACCTACATTGTAATTATATTTCAGCTTTCTATTTTACTTCAATGATCAAATACATATTCGTTCATTATTATGCTGCAAAATTTTTTAGGGTTTACAAGCGTTCTTTTTTTGCAATGGTAGTTTTGTTTTCTCTGCATGTATCTTCCAAATCACAAACTGATGCTAGCATTTTTGCTAAATTAAATTCAATTAATAAAACTGTTACCAATAACTCATGCAGCACCGGAAACGGAGCACTCATTTCAAACCGGGCAATGAATATTTTTTTGGCTGACAAAACAGGATATCTTTCTGAGAGCAGCGATCTTTCTTATTATACAAATTATGTAACACTCAATACTGCCGAAGGAAAACTAACAGTTAACCATAATTTTCAAGAAGCCACGGGTATTGATGAACCAATAAAAACATTATTAAGCGTTGGTGTGAGTATGCATATCGCCAATAGTTTTGCTCCTACATTTTTAGGTAATAATTTTGAGAACGAACTAGGCCTTACAGTAAACTATAAATGGCTGGGAAAAACAAAAACAAGTTTTGGTGCATGCATAGCAGTGCAACCTGCAGCAAATAAAAAACTGGCAATGGATGCATTGCGTGCGGCGATCATTCATTCGCTGCAAATTGAAATAAATAAAAAAGAAACAGATTTTATCGCTGCACTTAATGCAATTGACACTGCTGACTTTATGCCACAAAACCTGCCTGCTGGCAAAGAAATAATGAAGCAGGATTTTTATGAAGACCTTGCACTGGAATATGAAGAAAAGTTTGCCCAACTACAGGCAACAAAACTCGCCAACACAAACAACTTCAAACTCATCACCACTGGCTGGACAAGCCTTACTGCTTACCTGCCCCTGTTATTTCCCAAATACACGGTTGCACCATCACTCACAGCTAATTTTAATCAAAAGCATTCTTATCCGCTTGATATAACACTTAGCCACACTCGGCTTTGGGAGAGCAGCAGGTTGGGCCGGCTGTTTATAACACTTGCAGGCAAAGTGCTTTTTAATAATTCAAAACTTAGTTACGGGATCGATAAAATAAATTTAACCACGTATAAAAATATGGGTGGTACCGATACCCTTCGCCTGGCTGAATTAACAAATGACAAAGCTTATATCGGGTTGTATAAAACATTTGTTACTCCTTCCATAAAAGGGCGGCTTGTTTACTTCCCCGGTACATCGCATATTGGTATTAGCTTTTTAATGGAGCAAAATTTTGGCAGCTATAATTTATTGAATGGCAGGCTGGGTATCCCCGTGGTATTAATGAACAGTAAAAAATTACCTGCCCTAAACCTTGAATTTTATTTGATGTTTTATGATATGAGTAATAAAATAGCTGCTGCAAAAAAATCAGGGGGCAAAACTTTTTTAGGCCTGGGACTTGGTATTCCTTTTAGCAGGCTGATGTTTTGATTGCTAACAGTAAAATCACTTGAAATATTTTGATGAAGGCTATTTAGTTATGAACAAAGATTTAGATTATTACATTTAATTTTCGTCGTACCGGCTGGCCAAAATATTTCCCAGTAGATTTTTTTTAGACTTTTCATCACGTCACGCCAATAAAAGTTCCACATTGGTATAACGTACAAGAGGGCGATGCAACAATGTTCCTAAATATTCTTAGCCCGGACTAAAAATTTTTTTTTCAATATTATTTATTAACAGTATTTAATGAGGTATAATTTCTCTACATTATTTATTCATAATTTTTTTTGGACTTGTTTTTGCAAAGCCGGTATTAAGTGTTTTAAACCCATCAAAAAAAATGGAGAGCACTCAGATTATATTTTTTTATTAAAAACAAACATTATGAAAATTTATTTAAGCGTGGCATTGGCCGCAATTCTATTTGCTGGTACTGCAACCGCACAGCACAGTGCACAAAAAAGAAACATTGGTATTAAGGCAGGCGTAAACCTGTACAATATCAATAACGATAACAATGTAAAATATGATGCAAAGCCCGGCTTTAATGTAGGCTTGTTGGGTCATATCCATCTTGCACCGCAACTTGCTTTGCAACCAGAAATTGTGTATTCACTACAGGGAGCAAAGTACAACAATGCAATTGGTGGCGAAACAAAGTTGAACTTAGGATATATCAATGTACCAGTGTTGGTTCAATACATGTTCGACAACGGTTTCAGGCTGCAGGCTGGCCCGCAGGTTGGGTTTTTAGTGAACGGAAAAGCTACTACCAACAGCGTAAAAACTGACATTAAAGACAATTTTAAAACTGTTGATTTTGGCCTTGGTGCAGGTATCGGTTATGTACACCCTGCAACCGGATTTGGTGTTGATTTAAGGTACAACCTTGGCTTAAGCAACATTGCTGCTAACAGCACAGTGAAGTCAACAAGCAGAGGTGGACAATTAGGTGTGTTTTATTTGTTTTAATAAATAATATACCGTTTCAATAAAGTTAAAAGGCCAACTTAATGTTGGCCTTTTTTACTTTTTTCACATTTATCTTGTAGAGACTGAGCCCCAAATAAATGATTTAGTGCAATGATTTCCCCACTGGTATAAATGATTGGTTTCTTTAATTTCTTAAAATTTTGTGAAAGCAAAGAAGCTGGATTTTGAAGAGCTTTATGCTACAAATTAAAGTTTCGTTTTTACTTTACTGCAGTTTCTGCATCAAGTACTTCAATCGTTTTGAGGTAAAAAGAATAAGCTTCCTCCGGCGAATCGCCAATACACACCACGCCCATTTTTCCAAATTGTGAGAGTGCCCCAATCATGTGGAACATCACTCCTTTTTGTGTGGATCCATCAAAATGTAATCCATGAAACATGGCAATATCAATAAGGTCCTGCGGCGATAATCCTTTGTATGCATCGCTCTGTAAATTATCTGAGGCGAAATAAAAACGGTTTTGTTTATTGGGTGTTACAAACAACCCGGTGGCTTCATCATAATGGCCGTTTGTTAAATACTCCAGCATTAAAAAAGGGTGTGTAGTACCACCTTTACGCAGGTTTATTTCAATGGCATAATGTTTCCATTTTTCATTTTCTTTTACAGAAATAAAATCAATGGCAAAGCGCCCCAGCACCCCTTCCTTCTTTAATTCTTCGGCAATGGCTTTTCCCTGTCTTCCTATTTCGCAGCGGTAACTTTCATCAGCCGGAAAATGTGCACCAATAAAAATCTGGCCGCTATCGCCACCCAAAACCTGGTCGTGGGTAGAAACAATATCAACAGCCCCCAGCGGATCTATTTTGCACTGCACCGAAGGCGAAACTTTTATTTCACCTTCAACGAATGCTTCCACAATTCCTTCCATCAGTTTAAATTTTTCCAGGAAAGTTTCTACACTTAAATCTTTTGCAACGGGCACTATTTCTTTATAAAGGTTATGATGTATCCAGTTAAACATTTCCTTTTTATTCAACTCACTAGGGTATCGTATAATGGCATTGCCCTCCCCTGAAAAACCGTCGTTTAATTTTATCACAGCTTTTTTTAAATCAGGGTACATGTCTTTTAATGCAGCCACTGCATGCACAATTTCATCATACGATTTTAAATCTTCAGCACCCGGCGGCATAGATACGCCTGCACGTAAAAAAATTTTTCTGCTCCCGCTCTTGGTACCGCAATACATCAATGATGGGTCGCAACCATAAATAGGTATGCCCAGTTTTACTGCCAGGGTACGTTCAAAAACGGTGGTATTAAAACAGGCAATATGCGCTGCATGTCCGGCAGGAATACTACTTTTTATGCGTTCAATTAAACGGTTGCGCTGTAAAATTTTTTCGGTAAGTGAAAGCGCCGAAAGATCGTAGCAACTCAGCAGCGTTAACCGCTCCCTTGCATGATAGCCCGTGATACCGGGCAGCAGGTGCAAATAATAATCAACAATAAAAGGATCAATGGGCATGCTGCTCACATAAGTAACATGTGCCCGTGGCATACGCAACAACATCAGCAGGCACAGCAATCTTTCTTCGTAATGAAATGCGCCGTTTACTTTTGCAAGCACTTCCTGGTCCAGTGTAAGGCTGGGGATTACAACAATTGTTTTAGCTGCATGGTTATCAGGAAAAATAGTTTTAAACTGGCTGGAGAAACTTTGTTGTATTTTTTCAAATTGATGTAACTCTTCCGCAGAGCCCGGTGCAGGATAATCGGTATTGCACCCCGTAAAAAAAAGATTTTTTGGCTGCAATTGTTCGTTGGTAATTTCCATATTCGTTTCGATATTAAATCCACAAGTTGACATTAAATTTAGCACATAAACCTGAGATTTATTCTAAGGGAGTTTTTCAAATTGTTGCTGGCTGGATTTGATAATTATTGCCCCGGCAAAGATGCAGCCCTGGGCAACATCGTTGTGTCACTCACTTGTACGTTATACCTATGTGGATCTTTAATTACGTTTTGCAATCGGCGTTATAGCCCTTGTATCCGGGGTTCTCTAACACAAGGGTGGCAACCTTTAAAAGGTTGGTAACCTTAAAGCTTTAGCCGTGGTTCGTATCCTCACGAAACACCGATGCAAATACTATTTTCTATCATTTATCCACTCAACGTTTCTAAAAGTAATCCCGAGCAACAGACCATCTCTGTGCTGAATTTTAAAATGTGAGAGAACCGTTTTTCTACCAGCCATAAATCCCGGGAAGAAATAATGTTTTCTTTAAAATAACAACTATAAAATTCTTTAAATTTAAATTACATTTAATAACCAGAGTGGCAACCAATTTTGCATGTTTAAAATAAGATTGTGCGAACAATGGGTAGATATAATGCAAACACTTAATGAATAAAACCTACATTAAAAAATATGAACAACTCAAACAATTCAGCAACGGTATTGGTAGCAGGTGCTACAGGATTTTTAGGCGGTGAAATTTGCCGCCAGTTAATTGGAAAAAATAAAAAGGTAAAGGGCTTGGTACGTGCCACATCAGATGCAAATAAAGTAGCCCTGTTAAAAGAGGCAGGTGTTGAAATTGTAGTGGGTGACCTGAAAGATATATCCTCCTTACAAAATGCCTTGCAGGGTGTAACAGCTATCATTTCCACCGTTTCTTCAACCTTCTCAAGACAAGAAGGAGATTCCATTGAAACAGTGGATGATGAAGGACAGAATAATTTGATTGATGCTGCAATTGCTGCTAACATCAGCCAGTTTGTTTACATTTCATTTTGCGGTATGGCAGTTGAATTTCCTTTGCAAACTGCTAAACGCAAAGTAGAAAAAAAACTTGCTGAAAGTGGTTTGAATTATACCATTTTGCAGCCAACCTTTTTTATGGAAGCCTGGCTCAGCCCGGCACTAGGTTTCGATTATCCCAATGCCAAAGCCACCATTTATGGAGAAGGAAAGAACCGGATTTCGTGGATAGCCATAAAAGATGTTGCCGCATTTGGTGTAGCATCACTTGATAATCCGGCAGCTAAAAACAGAAGTATTGAGCTTGGTGGATCAGCCGCATTGAGTCCACTTGAAGTTGTTAGTATTTTTGAGGCAAGCCATGGAAAAAAGTTTGAGCTACAATTTGTACCTGAAGTAGCATTAAGCGCACAAAAGGCTGCTGCCGCCGACCCGTTAAGTGAATCTTTTGCTGCATTGATGTTATGCTTTGCCCGGGGAAGTGAAATTGATATGAAAGACACTTTGGATGTTTTTCCACTACAATTAACTTCAGTAAATGATTATGCAAAAATATGAGTGTATAGTTTTAGTTTTTAGCAACTTAACATATTACCTTTTTCCCAATTTTTTTTAAAGGGAAGACGTGAGTTGCAATAGCAGCAACCGAAAACCTTTTCTGTCTGAACTGTGATTTTTTTGATTGTTGTGATTGCTATGATTTGTAATTTTTGTTTGTTAAGAGTTTGAGTTTATTAATTGAAATTCTTCAGCCCGTTAATAAAAGACAAACCACCGCAAAAATAATTGCTCAAACCCTTGAAAAACCTGCATTTTCAGCGCTTTTTTTAGCGATGTTTTCTTACCTTTGCCGTCCCGTTAAAAAACCGGGGATTATATTATGTCATTTAAAATTATTAAACAACTAAACGCAGATGCACAGGAAGGGTCAGCTACCAACGATGGTGCTGAAACTGCTGCGACAACAAATGTGCCTGTAGAAGCAGCTACCGAAGCTGTTGCTCCGGAAGCTGCAGTAGCAGAAGCTACTGAACCGGTCGCCATTGTACCACCCGTTGAAGAAAGAGTAGTTACTGCTCATGATGATTTTGACTGGAGTGTTGACAAACGCAATGTTTCCAGCTATAACAAAGAAGAAAAAGCCAAGTACGATGTTGTCTATGACAACACGTTTAAGCAGATCAACGATGGCGAAATGATCCAGGCTACTATTGAAGCGATCACAAAAACTGATGCGGTTGTAAACATCGGTTTTAAAAGTGACGGTTTAATATCCCTGAACGAATTCAGGGATATTGTTGGCGGATTAAAAGTGGGGGATATTATTGAAGTGATGGTGGTGGAAAAAGAAGACCGTGATGGCAACCTTAACCTTAGCCGTAAACAAGCCCGTACCAGCAGGGCCTGGGAAAGAATTGTGGAACTGCACAAAACCGGCGAAATTGTTACCGGTATTGTTACCAGCAAAACAAAAGGCGGACTTATTGTGGATGTATTTGGTATGGAAACATTTTTACCGGGTAGCCAGATTGACGTGAAACCAGTTACTGATTACGATCAGTTTGTTGGTAAAACAATGGAATTTAAAGTGGTTAAGATTAACGAAACCATTAAGAATGCAGTTGTATCCCACAAAGCACTTATTGAAAGCGATATCGAAGCACAGCGTGCTGAAATTATCGGAAAACTCGAAAAAGGACAGGTACTGGAAGGCACCATCAAAAACATTACCGACTTCGGTGCGTTTCTTGATTTGGGCGGCTTAGATGGCTTGTTATATATCAC
>JANMVB010000146.1:0-1709 GCA_031392305.1 Ferruginibacter sp. | reverse complement strand
AGAAATGGAAGCATTCTCATATTCTGTTTCGCACGACCTTCGGGCACCGCTACGGGCAATAATTGGATATTCATCCATATTGGAGGAGGATTATACCAGCAAACTGGATGATGAAGCCAAAAGGATTACTTCAGTAATTATAGAAAATACTAAAAAAATGGGAATGCTGATTGATGACCTCCTTAATTTTTCAAGGCTGGGCCGTCAACAGATAAATAAAAAACTGGTTAATACAAATTTATTGTTAGATGAAATAATTGCGGGGTTAGAAATTAAAGTTAACAGCAACCCCATAAACTGGATAATTGCAAAGTTGCCAAATGTAACTGCTGATCCCAATACTTTAAAACAGGTTTGGATAAACCTTATCTCCAATGCTGTAAAATACTCTGAAAAAAATCCAACCCCACAAATAGAAATTGGCTCGTACAAAAGTGAAAATGAAATTGCATTTTATGTTAAAGACAATGGAGTTGGGTTTGATGAAGATTACAAAGACAAATTATTTAAAGTTTTTCAACGGTTACATAGTACAGAAGAATTTGAGGGAACTGGTATTGGCCTTGCCATAATTGAAAAAATAATTTCAAAGCATGGTGGTAAGGTATGGGCAGAGGCAGTACTAAAAAAAGGGGCCACCTTTTATTTTTCTTTACCGGTTTAAATTTAATCTTGCCAATCCAAAAAATCAAGCCTATGCAAACCCATATATTTTATACCCAATTGAAAAACAAAAGATTTAATTTATACTAACAGATTTTTGTTTGTATTCCTTTGGCGATAACCCTGTTTTTAATATTTACTTAAATCAACCGGATCGAAGGAAGTAAAAACAGTTTCAGGAAGTTTATCAAAAACGTAGATATCTGTTATTCTTCTCTCAGGTCCACGCAGGGCAGATAATTTAATTTTTCCGTAAGGTTGGTAATCTTCCCAGGAGGTAATAAAATTAGGCTCCGGCTGTGCAGCATCTTTGTAATGTGCCCATTGAGATACAAGGTGCGTTTGCTTATCTACCCATACTTTGTATTTATTGTTCGGCGTTACGCCTACACCAACAAATGTTAGCTGCACTACATCAGCTTTGGCCCCTTTGGCGGTGGTATTTTCACCAACATATTTAAGCGTTAACCCTGAGTCTTTCATTTTAAAAGGCATTACCAGCCAGTAACTATCATTAATCCAGGCTTTGCGGCCTTCCTCCAGGTATTTGGCCAGCGAATCGGGTTGCGTTATTTCAGCGCCATCTTTAAATACTTTTCCTTTAAGGTCATTAATGTTCACCAAAATTTTCATATCATTTTTCAGGTATTCAATCCGTACATTTCCTGAATATTTATCCCAGATTAGTTTGCGGTTTCCAAAAAAATTCCACGCCACAAAATGAGTAGCATCCCAATTTTGCCTGCCCCCCTGCGCCGCCATTACTGCATCGGCAATTTCTGTTGCTTTTACATCCGAATCTTTTACATTGAATCCCGGCATAGGGGGATTACCCGTTTGGCTACAACCAAACAGGGCAAGGCATATAATTACCGTTAATACTTTTAGCTGAGTGTGCGGCATAATTTTAAGATTGATAAGGGGTGACATAAAGTAAATGACATGCAATGAGCAGAATAAAAATAACTAAAAGAAAAGAAAATAAATAGTTGTTTTACGTGCCCTGCACCACGCTATAGGTGCCACTGCGATTGGTGGTGTAAATG
>JANMVB010000145.1:0-4128 GCA_031392305.1 Ferruginibacter sp. | reverse complement strand
GCACCAATATTTAATACCGCTACGCCACCGCTCAATTTAGCCAGGCGTTCCTGTAATTTTTCTTTATCATAATCCGAAGTAGTGTTTTCTACCTGTGCTTTGATCTGGTTTACTCTTGCAGTGATATCTTTTTTAACACCTTTACCACCTACGATAGTCGTGTTGTCTTTATCAATAGTAACAGATGAAGCCTGGCCCAAAGAAGTAAGGTCTGCACCCTCTAATTTATGACCAAGTTCTTCGCTGATAACAGTACCTGCAGTCAGGATAGCGATATCAGTCAGCATTTCTTTTCTGCGGTCACCAAAGCCCGGAGCTTTTACAGCAGCAACTTTAATAGTGCCACGTAATTTATTTACAACCAGGGTAGCCAGTGCTTCACCATCAAGGTCTTCAGAAATAATTACTAACGGACGGCCACTTTGAGCAACTTTCTCCAGGATATGAAGAATGTCTTTCATTGCAGAAATCTTTTTGTCGTAAATAAGGATGAAAGGATTTTCCAGTTCAGCCTGCATTTTTTCGCTGTTGGTAACAAAGTATGGAGAAATATAACCCCTATCGAACTGCATACCTTCTACTACTTCTACAGTAGTATCAGTACCTTTTGCTTCTTCAACAGTAATTACACCTTCTTTACCTACTTTCGACATTGCCTCAGCAATTAACTTACCGATAGCAGGATCGTTGTTGGCAGAAATAGAAGCAACCTGCTCTATTTGCTTTCCGCTGTTGCCTACTGCAAGTGACTGGCCCTGCAAATGAGCCACAACTGCAGAAACTGCTTTATCAATACCACGTTTCAAATCCATTGGATTTGCACCAGCAGCAACATTCTTTAACCCTTCAGCTATAATTGACTGGGCCAATACAGTAGCAGTAGTAGTACCATCACCTGCAATATCAGCGGTTTTAGAAGCTACTTCTTTTACCATTTGGGCACCCATATTTTCAATAGGGTCTTCCAGTTCAATTTCTTTTGCAACGGTAACACCATCTTTAGTAACCTGCGGTGCACCAAATTTTTTCTCTATTACCACGTTGCGGCCTTTTGGCCCAAGTGTTACTTTCACTGCATTTGCCAATGTATCAACGCCCTTCTTCATTTTGTTGCGGGCCTCAATATCAAAATATATCATTTTTGCCATAAATAATTTCCCCTATCCCCTATCGGGAGATTTTTGTACCTGTGGGGCGGAACAGGCTTTTATTTTAGAAATGCATAAGTTTAAAAGAACAAGGTTCCCCTTTGTGGGGGCGGAGGGCTACTAAACAATTGCCAGTATATCGCTCTCTCTCATTATAAGGTATTCGAGGCCTTCAACCGTAATTTCTGTACCGGCATATTTGCCATACAATACGGTATCACCTGCTTTTACAGTAACAGGTTCGTCTTTTTTACCAGGGCCGGCAGCAAGTACAGTACCACGCTGTGGTTTTTCTTTTGCCGTATCCGGAATAATAATACCACCTGCAGTTTTTTCTTCTGCAGCAGCCGGTTGTACAATCACCCTGTCGTGCAGTGGTGTAATGTTTAGCTTCTTCGCCATAATTGTATTAATTTTTGATTAAATGAAATGTGTACCCATAGATTTGTAGGGCAGGCGAAGGTAATCCAATTTTGTACCAAAAGCAGATAAAGGAATTGTTGTCATATTTTGGCTGAAAAAAAATCATTCACGTGTTTTTTAGTGAAAAATAGTCAGCAGTAACGGCAGATTTTCAAAAGAAATTGTCAGTAATGGCGGAAGTGTGTAAAGTAAATAAGATTAATAGGGTTTATAAGTAAATACAGTAAATAGGGTTTATGTTAAAATCCGCCAGCAATTTAAAAAAAAAATACTTTGTGCCCTGGCAGAAGTTTTTCAATTAAACATCGTCGTGTCACTCACTTGTACGTCATACCTATGGGGAACTTTTCCTGCCAAATAACTATAAAACAACCTGCATTATACTACCATTGCTATTAGTTGCCAGCGTAATAGTTCTCTTCTAATATTACAGTCATTATTGCTGGTAAAAGCAATTTGTGTAACATCAGTTGATTTTGAAAGGTGGCTAAAATGTTTACCTTCGCACTTCAAAAAGTTCTTTACGAATGATCAGCAGAAGAAATATCCGGGTTAAAGTAATGCAGTGCCTTTATACTTTAGAAAGTAATTATAACGAGGCAACACCCGGCGAAGCAATTAAATTATTAAGAAAACAGGTTGACCAATCCCGCCAGCTTTTTGTTTATTTGATTTACTTTATTAGCGAGGTAGCACGCTACGCCGAAAAAGATTCAATAAAAAAAGCCTCCAAACATTTACCCACCGCAAACGATTTAAATATTAATACAAAAATTGTAGGCAACGAATTGCTGTGGAAAATTTTGGATGAGCCAACTTATAAAGCAACAATTGCAGAAACAAAACCGCAACATTTAGCCGACGAAGAATTATTAAGAAAAACCTACCTGGCATTAATTGCTTCCGAAGAATATATTGATTATATAAGCCTGCAATCAAGGGATAAAAAAGGTGAGAAGGATATCCTCGAATTTATATTTACCAACCTGATGCTGCCCAGCGAAAATTTTATCAGCCATGTAGAGGAGCATTTTATAAACTGGGATGATGATGCAGAAATGATGAATATTTTAATTCAGAATTTTTTACAAAAACCAAACAGTTTTAATTTTAATGAAATGGTGAGTAAAGAAAAATGGGATTTTGCAAAAACCCTTTTAGAAACCACTATCGATAAAAAAGAAGTGAGCATGGAACTGCTGAAACCCAAATTAAAAAACTGGGATGCAGAACGTATAGCGGCTCTGGACCTTATCATCATTCAAATGGGTATCAGCGAATTTTTGTTTTTTGAAACCATACCCACCAAGGTTACCATCAACGAATATATTGATCTTGCAAAAGAATACAGCACCCCGCAAAGCGGACAATTTATCAATGGTATTTTAGATAATATCCATAAAGAATTAACTGCAGAAGGGAGGATCAATAAAAAAAGTTTTAAGAACAGTACGCTTTAATGGCAGCCTGGTAATTTTTAAACCCCTAACGCAATTGTCGAATTCAAATAAAGTAAAAATGAAAAATTTCGGGTGGATGATTCCATTGGCAATAGTCTTTTTTTCATGCGATGTACGCCGCAATGATAAGGTAGTAGATGATGCAGTAAAACAAATGGAAGTAGCCAGAAGAGATAGCACCACGGTTGAGCTGATAGACAGTGTATATGATTTTAAAACTGTAACAGATGGCGAACAGGTTTCGTACAATTTCCGGTTTAAAAACAGCGGTAATAAAGCATTGGTAATTGAAAACGCAAGCGCCAGTTGCGGTTGCACTGTTCCGGAAAAACCAGAGAAACCAATTATGCCGGGAGAAACCGGTTTTATAAAAGTGGTGTTTAACAGCAAGGGCAAAGTTGGGCACAACGAAAAGAATATTTATGTTACAGCCAATACAAAACCAGCCTTTCCGGTACTGTTATTAAGGGGCGACGTAAAAGAGGCGAAGTAAAAATAATTTTTTAATAATAAATAAAACAACACATGCAATTACAGGGAATTTTATTAAACATGGGCCAGGGTGGCCAGGGTGGAAGCAGCAGCTTCTCTTTAATTTTTATGGGTGCAATGATTTTAGTTTTCTGGCTGTTTATGATAAGGCCGCAAGCAAAAAAAGCAAAGCAACAAAAAACATTTATCACCGATCTTAAAAAAGGTGATAAGGTAGTAACCATTGCAGGTATCCACGGTACCATTAATAAAGTAAATGAGGATGGTACATTGATGCTGGAAGTAAGCCCGGGCAGTTATTTAAAAATTGAAAAAAGTACGGTGAGCATGGAAATGAGTGCCAGCCTTAACAAGCCGGTTGCAGAAACAAAAGCATAATTGCCGCCCCTAACCCCTGAAGGGGGATAAGGACAGTTTTACAAAATTTTGATGCGTTTAACTTTTTCTCCATTTCTACAGTTACCATTTTAATTGATAATTTTAACCGGTCGTTTAGCAGCGGCCGGTTTTTTATTTTACAGGCTTTCAATTATTGCACATGATCTTAAAAGTTGGAATTACGGGTGGCATCGGCAGTGGCAAAAGTACTGTTGCAAAAGTTTTTG
>JANMVB010000123.1:0-11710 GCA_031392305.1 Ferruginibacter sp. | reverse complement strand
ACGGCATTAAATGCATTACAGTATATTGATTACAGTAACAGAAATGTTTTTGCGCTGGCATTAAAATCAGTATGCTGCAGGAGCAGGGAGCAGCAAAATAAATTTGATGATTTATTCAACAGATACTGGAAAGAAATGGATGCGGCCCTGGATTCGAAAGTAAAAACAACCGAACAACCGGTGTTAAAACCCTCCACAAAAAACGATTCATTTAAATCTTTAAAGACCTGGCTGAATGGTAACCGCAATGAAGCCGTAGAAGAAACAGCTTTGTACAGCATTCATGAAAATTTATCACAAAAAGATTTCTCCTCCGTGCCTGCGGATGAACTGGATGAACTGATGCGGATTATAAAATCGATGTCGGTAAGGTTAGCCGCACAGGTAAACCGCAGATATACAAAGTCGGAAAAAATAAAACAACCCGATCTGCGGAGGACATTAAGAAAGAATATGCGGCATGGCGGGGAGTTGCTGCAGCTTGCTTTTAAAAAACCAATACGCAACCGCACCAGGCTGGTACTGTTATGCGATGTAAGCAAATCAATGGATTTATATTCGGCCTTTCTTTTACAATTTATATTTGCATTTCAGCAGGTGTACAAAAGAACAGAAACTTTTGCTTTTGGCACATCGCTGCAATGCATTACCCGGCTTTTAAAGCAACATGATTTTAAAGATGTTTTAAATTTATTAGGCGGGCAAAGCGGCAACTGGAGCGGCGGTACCAGGATAGGTGAAAGCCTTAACCAGTTTGTAAATGAGTATATAAGCCGGGTTGCGGATAAGC
Organism: Ferruginibacter sp.; assembly: GCA_031392305.1. GTDB lineage: Bacteria > Bacteroidota > Bacteroidia > Chitinophagales > Chitinophagaceae > Ferruginibacter. The sequence continues at coordinate 10,920 of JANMVB010000123.1, read as the reverse complement.
GCACCATTGTAATTATACTTAGCGATGGATGGGATACCGGCAATATTGATTTACTTCAGCAAAGCATGGAGGTAATAAAGGCAAGGGTAAAAAAAATTATTTGGTTAAATCCGGTAGCCGGGTATAAATTTTATCACCCGGAAGTAGCTGGTATGCAGGCTGCACTGCCTTTTGTGGATGTGTTTACGCCTGTACACAATGCGGATAGTTTAAGGAATTTAAGTAAATGGTTGTAAAATAATAAGAGCATTCGTACAATTTTCGCTAACAGCTAATTTTGAATCTATCCGTTTATCAAGTTATAAGTCACATAAATTAATAGCGGTAAATTAAAGCTGCCTCAGGATCAAAAGTACAAGAGTGCGACGCCAATGAAGCTAAATCAGGGAATCAATGTTTGGCTAATAAAATAAATCAATAAAACTTAGATGACTTGAAACCCGGAAAATATTTTTGAATAAAAAATAAATTGCAGTAAATAAAGCTTAAAAAAATACCTGGAATTACTTGAATTGCAGACAGTGATTTATTGAAACTTTTACCAGGTGATACCTACGAAAAATGACTATAATTATTTTTCATTGCTAAATAATTCCATCATGTTTATTTCGAGCGCTTTGCAAATTTTAAGGAGGGAACGAAGGGTCATATTAGTTTTGCCTGCCTCAATCCTTGACATGCTGGCATTTTCGAAATTACATTCGGTCGCCAAATCATTTTGAGTCATTTTTTTAAGTACACGAAGTTCTTTTATACGTAAACCCAGGTTAATGAAAAATATTTTTTCAGTCATAATAAATGCCTTCCGTGATTTAAGAAATGTTTATTAGAAAAGAATAAATTTCTTAATTATAGATGTATTAAAATGTAGTGTATTTACGAAGCTGTTGTAGAAGTGGATAAGGTGTATAGCTATTTTAGGAAGCGTAATCAATCTTTAAAAAAATCGGCTATAGGGATATCTAAACGCTCGGGATATCTTAAGTAACGTGCGTACAGTTGGATTTGCCTGAACCGATTCAATCCTTGATATACTTGCTTTTTCAAATTCACACTCAATAGCAAGGCCATTTTGAGATATATTTTTTAGTTCTTATTGTTTTAATCTTTTCTCAGTTTTAATAATAAATCAGGCTCAGTCCTAGAATCTTCTTTATACAAAAAAAGGAAATGGGATAGAATATTTCGTTGTGATACAAAACAACGTGATTTTTTTGTCTATAAATATCTTTTTTAAATAAAATTTGATTAAGTTGACTTTTATTACAACTTTTAAATAAATGTTGCTTTTTAATTGTGGGTGATTACAATTTTATGGAACGAATTAAAAATAAAATTACAATTAGAAAGTTGACCTAGTAACTTCCTGTTTTGGTATTTTAAAATAATGAAAATTAAATAGTTATTCTATGGATTATAGCGAAATAGAAATATTGCTGGTGGAAGATAATATGCAGGATGCGGAGTTAACCATCCGGGCCCTTAAGAAGAATAATATTTCAAATAAGATTATTCATTTAAAGGATGGCGCAATGGCCATAGATTTTCTTTTTGGTAAGGGTGAATATAAAGAAAGGGATATTATACAGAAACCCAAGATAATACTGCTTGATTTAAAAATGCCCAAACTGGATGGCCTGGAAGTTTTACAAATAATAAAAGCAGCAGAACTAACTAAAAACATCCCCGTTGTAATGCTTACTTCATCAAATCAACATCCCGATATAGATAGGGCATATACACTGGGTGCAAACAGTTATATTGTAAAGCCGGTGGAATTTGAGCATTTCACAAAAGTAATTGTTGAACTTGGTATGTATTGGATCCTGTTGAATCAATCGCCTTCTAAATAACTAAAATAATCTGTACAATTTGGCCATGAAACTAAAAATATTGCATCTTGAAGATTTAGCTTCTGATGCTGAATTAGTAGAAAGAGAATTAAAAAAGGGAAATATCCAATTCGAAAAAATTGTGGTAGGTAACAGGGCAGATTTTGAAATGCAACTGGTAGAATTTTCTCCTCAAATAATTCTTTCAGATCACTCTCTTCCAGCATTTAACTCAATTGAAGCATTGAAGATTGTTAAGGAATCTGGTATGAATGTGCCATTCATTCTTGTTACAGGAAATGTTTCGGAAGAATTTGCTGTAAGTATTATCCAGCAGGGGGCAGATGACTATATACTAAAAAACAATCTTTATCGCCTAACCCCGGCAATTACCCGTTCAATAGATAAAAATCTTGCACTGCAGTTAAAATTTAAAACAGACCTGGAATTAAAGACTGCACATGAAAGGATATTATTTCATTTAGAAAATTCACCATTAGGTTATATAGAATGGGACAATCATTCATTAATCAGGTCAATGTCGAAAAAAGCGGAAGATATTTTTGGCTGGACGATTGAAGAATTTAATTATAACCATCAAATGGGGATAAGTCAGGTTTACAAAGACGACCAGGAGGAAATCTTTAAAATTGAAGAACAATTATTGAATGGTACGGTCAATCGGATAAAAGTTCAACATAGAAGTTATACAAAAGTGGTAAAGTAATTTGGTGCGAATGGTTTAATTCGGCTTTAAAAAATGAAGAAGGAACGGTGATAACAATTTTATCATTGATTCAGGATATTACTGAACAGAAGAAAGCAGAAGAGGCGTTAAAGGTTAATGAACTTCGGTACCGTGAATTTTTTGATACGGCACCAGAAGCACTTTTTGTTTTAGATGCTCAAACTAGTCATTTTGTTGACTATAATACGAATGCATTATCTCTTTTGAAATGTAACGGGGACGAACTATTAAAAAGATCTCCTGAAAGTATAAGCCCGGTTTTTCAACCGGATGGTGAAAGAAGTAAAGAAAAAATTGAAGATTATATTGCAAAAACGATTAATGGAAAACGACCAATATTCGAACTGGTAGTAATTGATTCAATAGGTAAAGAAATTTTTTGTGAGTTCAGGCTAAGTTTACTTACTAATACTGAACGCCCTTTAATCAGGGCAAGTGTGCTTGATATAACTGAAAGGGTTTTACTTGAAAAAAAGCTGGTGGAAGAAGAACTTAAAAAGCAAATGGAAATTACAGATGCCGTTATTATTGCACAGGAACGTGAGCGTTCTTTTTTAGGAGAGGAATTACATGATAATATCAACCAGGTACTTGCTACTTCGAAGCTTTATATGGAAAGAGCCATTAATTCCGAAGTGGAAAGAAAGGACCTTATGACAGATAGTAAAAATTACATTTTTACAGCTATGGAAGAAATAAGAAAACTCTCTAAATCATTATTGCCACCCTCCCTGGGAGATATTACCTTGTTAGAATCAATCACTGAAATGATCGGAAATATGCAGAAAGTAAATAAAATTAATTTTATAAAGGAATGGGAGGGAGTAGATGAAAATTTCATAAATGAAAAACTGAGTTTGGCAATTTTCAGGATTTTACAGGAGCAAATAAATAATATAATAAAACATGCAAGTGCACTGAATGTTATTATAAAGCTGAATAGTAATGCTGCTGGTGTACAATTGCTAATTAAGGATGATGGAGTAGGCTTTGATGTTTCAGCTAAAAGAAATGGTATTGGCCTGAAAAATATTATTAGCAGAGCAGAACTTTTAAACGGGCAGGTAACTATAAAATCAGTCCCGGGAAATGGATGCGAATTGTTTGTGAATTTTAAGGTATAGTTTTCATTTTAGCAGGCGGCATTTAAACACAATACTTTTGAAAAGCCATTATTAAAATAATTATAAATTATAAGTAGTGGCAAGTTCTTTCAAGTCTAAAATATTGGCGACTCCCAGTTTCTCAAACAGGCGGGATTTGTGTGTACCTACCGTAGATACCTGTAGGTTTAATGTTTTGGATATTTCGCTAACTGTAACGCCAGATAACAGTAACTGAACAATTTCGAATTCTCTTCCGGAAAGTTTTTCAAATGGATTAGCTGGTGTGTCTGAAAAAGAATCTTCAGCAAGTGATTGTGCCAGGGTTTCACTGATGTACTTTCTGTTATTTAAAATAATGTTTATTGCTTTTTTTATTTCTTCCAGTGATGCTTCCTTGGAAAGGAAACCTTTAACGCCTGCTTTTAAAAAGCGTTTGGCATAAATGTGTTCTGTATTCATTGAAAAAATAAGCACTTTAGCATCAGGGTACCTTATTTGAATGTATTCCATCAACCCAAGGGTATCTGTTTTTGGCATTTTTATGTCCATCATGATAAGGTCATATTTATGCTCCTTTAATTTTTCAACAGCTTCGTCCCCATCACTTGCTTCAAATATTTCTGAAGGATTAAATATTTCTGCTAACAATCCTTTGATACCAGATCTTACAACAATATGGTCATCAACAAGTAAAAATTTTTTCATAAAAAGATAGTTAAGACGGTACAATTAAAAGTAGTAAGAATTCTACATAAAAGCAACTTTTTAAACTAATGCATACCTGTTTTTAAAAATGATCTTTGTATTGGAAATTATTATTAATAACCAATAGTTCTTAGACTTCCATCTTACAAATTGTTTTAAAGAAATAGTCGAATTTAATCAAAAGGATACTTCATTAAAAATTGTGGATCATATTTATCACACCGTTTAATTTTTTTTTGAGGGTATTAAAAATAAAAGCAAATAACAATAAATAAAAGGTAAAAATGAAAAGCCATATATCCCTCATTAACTGTTTGAGTAATTAATTTTGAAACCTGCCGGAAAGTTTTAACAGCATTATCAAAATAATAAATTTCAGGATGATTACTTAAACAGTTTCTAATTTGGCATTAAAAATTCCCCCGGGATAATCACTGTTTTGAAAATTGAATGGTGGGCTAGCCGCCAGCGCCAATACCCGAAAATTAACTTGCAAAAAGTGCAGGACTGTTGATCTGTATAAAATCTTAGTGCCAGTACGTTTGTATAATCAATAATCATCTTCTTTTCATTCAGGATAGATAATTCTTTCCTGCATATTGCTTTAATAATAAAAAAACCAGTGCTAAAATATGAAGTGACTGGTTTTAATATTTTACTGAAGGCTTTTAAAATAAGCAGAAACAAGATAGGGTCAATTTATTAACTATTATAAATATTAACAGGCGTAAGATTATCTAAATGAAAGAAAAGTATATTATAAAATTTGTTGAGGAAACAAAGGAAAAGTCAGATAGGCTGATGAATTATTTTTTGCTTTGTTATTTCCTGGTGGGGTTGCTGCTTGCTTTTTATTATGATACCTGGCAAATTGCAATTGGGGTAGGATCATTGTCATTATTAGCTTACTACTTAACAAAAAAATTATTACCTGATTCAAACCTGTATCAGTATGTATTAAGTATTGTGATCGGAATTTTTATAGCTCAATTCATTTACCAGATGCATGGATTATTTGAAATGCATTTTTTTGCATTTATTGGAAGTGTTATACTTATAACATTTAGAAACTGGAAATTACAAATACCACTGGCTATATTGGTTTTAACTCATCATGCAGTTTTTGGCTTTCTCCAGTTTAAGGGGATGAGTGAAATTTATTTTACACAACTGGAGTATATGCCCATGCAGGTTTTTTTTCTACATGCGGGGCTTACAATTGCTATATTTTCAGTCAGTGGGGTATGGGCTTACAATTTTAACATGTCAGGATTAAAAGAAATTGAGCAAAGTTTTGAAATAGGCAAGTTGCAGGAAGTAAACCGTCAAAATGGTGAGTTGATTGCCTTAAGTGAAAGGCTTAGGCAGGGCAATCAAAAATTAATAGAGGCAAATTGGGAATTAGAAAAAGTATTTAATACAGTAGCTGAGGTTTTATTTTCAGTGGATATCGAAAAAAGTAAACTAATCCAGATATCTGCTGCCTGCAAGCAGGTTTTTGGCTATGCGCCCTATAAATTTCTTGCAGATAGTAAACTACTTAAAAATATTATTCATCCTGAGGATAAAAAAAGTTTTGATGTTAATTATGACATATTAAAAAAAGGCGAACCGGTGCAGTGCCAGTATCGCATTTTGCATGCAGATAATAAGGTGAGGTGGATTGAAGCAAAAATAACCCCTACTTTAAATGAGGAAGGAAAACTTATAAGAATTGATGGCATTTTTAACGATATTACAAATGAGAGCAACTTTGAAATTAAAGTTGCAAAAGAAAAAAATAAAAGTCATCTTGAAATGATTGCGGCTGCAATAATGGCACAGGAAAATGAACGCACTTTTCTTGGCGAAGAACTTCATGATAACATTAATCCAATTTTAGCAACTGCTAAACTTTACCTGGATAGTGCGATATCGGATTGGCCAAATAGCATGACCAGGTTAGAGGAAAGCAAAGGATTTATTACAACTGCCATGACAGAAATCAGAACACTTTCAAGATCCTTGATCCCTCCTTCTTTAGGAGATATTACACTTAAAGAAGCAATCAATGATATGATTAATAATTTAAGGCGAATTACGGATATTAAGTTTATAACAAATTGGGAACACCTTGATGAATACCTTTTGAATGATAAACTTAAATTGAACATTTTCAGAATAATTCAGGAGCAGTTAAATAATATACTCAGGCATGCAAGGGCAAACAAAGTACTTGTTGAGTTAAACCAAAAAGATTTAATGTTGGTACTAATTATTAAAGACAATGGAATTGGGTTTGATATATCACAAAAAAGAAATGGAGTAGGGTTACAAAATATTTTTAGCAGAACAGAATTATTGAATGGCAATATTGTAATCAATACTACACCAGGTATGGGATGCGAATTGATTTTGAAATTTAAAAGCCAGCATGAAAGTGCCGGTATCAACATCAAATAACAGCGTATTATTAAATTTCATTCTTACGGATAATCACCCTTTGAGGGTTTCTGAAAAATCAGGTTTATAAGCGGCAGTTTAAACTTTATTTTTTGTAAAGGCATAGTTAAAATAGTTAAAAATGGAATGATTAAGGCTGCGTAAACGAAGGGAAATAAATTATTGGCATGGTTTTACAATAGGTATAGTAGCACTAAAAATTGAATGACCATGAAAAAGTATTTACTTTTATTTACAGCAGTTGCTATTGCAGCAACAACAGTAGCACAGGGCAATAGCCAGGGTAAAGGCAAAATTAAATCTAAACAAAATAAAGAGGTAAAAATTAAGGATAAAAATGAGCGTGAGGATAACAGGGAATGGGAGGGTAATAATCAAAATACAGGCAAAGGGAAATACGCAAAAAACCAGCCTGCTAAAGTAAGGGCCGCTTTTCAAAGAGATTATCCAAATGCAGGAAATGTAGTGTGGAACAAGTATCGTGGCGATTGGACAGCAACATTCAATAGTCGTTGGGGCCGTTCAACAGCAGTATATCATTCCAACGGGGAGAGGCGTGATACCCGTACAAATATTTACCGGGAACAATTGCCAAACAGAAATATTTGGGAGAGGATTTTTAGAAGGGACAATGTAAACCAGGTGGGCACCATTGTGCAAATTGAATCACCCTCGCTGGCATCGAGTATTTTCAGGATAGCATCTCAACTTGCCGGATCAAAAACACAATACAGGTACTACAACAGTAATGGCGAACTGGTAACGTATGATTACTGATAATGGATAATGATAAATAGGAGGCCGCAATTTTTTGCGGCCTCTTTTATTGCATGAAATTTTAGCACACTGCAAGAGTCTCACAAAATAATGCAGGAAAAGATCCTCAAAGATATTCAGTACAAGAGGGTGATGCAACGATGTTGCTCATTGATTTCTTAACGGATCATGTTGAAATTTTCTAGCACTTTTTATTCGGGGCCGCTTCCAGTTTTTGTTTGCACATGTTTAACCTAGTCCTGTTATTCTATTCTTGGTACATCGTTTTCCATACCATTCATATTGAGCTTAAACTTATTAACCTTACCAGCTTCATCTGCTACAAAAAATATTTTTGCATTTATTTCTTTTATAATAAAATTAGTGGAAGAAAGCGGAAGCATTTCAAGTTTTGATTGGCCTGTTGGCTGGGCAAAAAGTTTGTTATTTTCTTTGGTAAGTGTAATAACCAGCGTATTGTATTTATAATTGCCGGTATATTTATCCAATACTGCAGGGTCAACTGTTACAATTATTTCTTCTGCTAATTTTTTTGCTGTTAACTCCTGCCCGCTTTGATATAATACTGAATGGCTTATTTCTCCCTTTTCATTTCTAAAAAATTTCAATCTTGCAGTAACCACCTTCCAAAAAAACTCATCTTCTGCCATAGGAAATATTTCAAATTTCTGCTGACCGCTTAACTGTGCATACAATTTATCATCTGCTGTTGTGATAGTCATTACGCCTACATTAGCTATCTCAAACCTACCCGTATATTGTTGCAGGTTTTTTGGCTTGAAGGTAGATTCTGAAAAGGAATTTTGTTTATCCAGCGTAGGCCATATAAATGCTTCGGCTATTTTATTAGGGTCAAAATTTATTTCAGGTGTGGAGGTGTTTGTAAACATTACCACCGTAATTTTTTCTTTTGGAAAGTAAGTGAGCTGTGTTAAAAAACCATGCAGGCCGCCACTGTGGCCGATTATATCTGCACCCCTGTAATTATTTAACCCCAGGCCATACCCATATTTCATAGAAGGTTGCTCACCGGTTTTTAACACCGTTGGAGTGATTGCTGCAGTAAAACTTTTTTCGTTGAGCACTTTGCCACTGTGCAAGGCCTGGTTCCATTTTAATAAATCATCTACAGTTGAATACATTGCTCCTGCACCACCTGCCCACGACATATCCCAATTGAGGGCTTCTTCAAATTTGTCGTTATTTTTTGAATACCCTTTTGCTTCATGCTCCAGTTTTATCCCTGCATAATGAACACCGGTATTTTTCATGCCCAGCGGATCAAAAAAAGTTTCTTTCAGGTAGGTTTCATAAGGCTTGCCGGATACTTTGCTGATGATGTACCCAAGCAAAAAATAAGCTGAATTATTATAAATCATTTTTTCGCCGGGATTAAAATCATACGGATCATTTTTAAAATAACGGATGAGCGAATCAGGTGTAATGGTTTTTGCGACCATATCTATAAAATCACTTTTACCGGTATAACTGTGGATGCCTGATGTATGCGTTAAAAGCTGGTGTACGGTCACCTCATCGGCTCGGGGAAAGTCTGGCAAAAATTTTGTCAGTTTATCATCTATACTTAACTGGCTATTCTCCTGCAATTTTAAAATGGCTGCAGCGGTAAATTGTTTGGTAACAGAACCTATCCTGAATTTAGTATCCGGGGTAACCTGTATTTTATTTTTTATATCAGCATACCCAAACCCTTTCCTATACAATACATTTCCATCTCTGGCCACCAGCACTGCAATTCCCGGTGATTCTTTTGTTTTTAAAACGCTGTAAAAGTTATCGGCTATCTTTTCAGATGATGGGATCACTTTATCATTGGCGCCCTGTTTTACCAACATGGCTACTACATCATTTCTCCCACTTATTTTTGCGGCAATTACAGGAGTAATGCCATTTTCATTGGCGGTATTTATATCAGCCCCGGCATCAAGCAGCAGTTTAATTTTATCGAGGTTACCATTGCCCGCAGCAGTAGTTAGCTGATCTGTTAAAGTAGTTTTGTCCAGTATCCTTGCTACAAAGCCCCAGCCACCCTCCATATCCTGCACCTTTAACAACAACTGGTTACTTCCTTTCACCAGTTTTAATGGCACCAGGTCATCGTCTTTATTTACTCCTCTTGGTATCCAGTTTTCATGCACCAATTTACCATTGTGCCATACTTTAATTCCATCATCACTGCCTAACGCAAGCATCACAGTGGTGGCAGATGGCACAGTTATTTCTGCCAATGCATAAGCATATACGTAATCTTTTTTTGCAACAAAACTATCTAAGTCCACAACATCCCCGCCTTGTGAAATTAGTTTCCATTTATATTTTGCTGTGTTGATGGTGAGGGCTGCCGGGGCTTTGCCGGCAACAATATTTACTTCGGCAAGCAAATCTGATTTAAAAGTTTTTTCCTGCAAAGAGTCAACCGGTTTTATTGAATCACTGCTTATTGAAATGGGCCCGGCTACCAGCCAGGTTTTCATAAATTTGCCTGCCTCTGCCCCATTGTAAGTAGCCTTGCCGTAGCCTTTTGGTTCAATCGTTTTTGATTGTGACCATAAGGTACACTGACTAATTAATAACAATAAAAAAGCTACTAATTTTATTGCGGGATATTTTTTCGGGGAATGATATTGCAGGTTCATGTTAAAGAGTTTAGGTATTAAAGATATTACAATCCTTACCTGATTTTTGTAAATTTTGTTAAGAAATATGTATTTCATTTATGAGAGGTTTTTAGGGAGGATGCGGTAAAGGAAATAAGTATTTTATGTTCATGATAATTTATAAGTTGGTAAAAGTTTGAGGTGAATAAGTAGCTGATTGAATTTAATATTTTTTACAATTGCGCTAAGCTTTATCTCTCTTTTACCGCTGAGAAAATGAGTTAAAAGGGTTTTCGCAGCGTTTAAAATTACCCTCTGCGAACACTCCGTTTTCTCTTGTTCCCTGCGGTTAAATAATTAACTCAAACAACTTCTAAGTAACTGAAAAGCTGTTTAGTAAGATGCTGCTGAATGCTATCTAATTAAATTGTGGGAAAAGTTGCAACCAGGTATGCGGTACAAGTGAGTGACACAACGATGTACCACACAGCTTCTTAGCCCGGACAATAATTGTTGGTTTTATAATCAATGTTATTTATGTGGTTTGTTAGCAAACTTCCTTAAATTTATTCACGATAATTTTTCGCCATTCCTCATTTCAACTTTTAAAAAGATTGCCCGTATGCAAAAGAAAAAACAAGCATCTTCCCGTAGAAATTTTCTTAAACAATTAACTGGTACTTCGCTTGCGC
>JANMVB010000111.1:0-2470 GCA_031392305.1 Ferruginibacter sp. | reverse complement strand
GCCTCGTTCATCTATTGTTGCGGGACAGTCTCAGCCCCCTCACTACAGGCAACGATGTCAAGTTACTGGTAAACGGAGAAAAAAAATTTCCCGAACTTTTCTCGGCGTTGAATAGCGCAAAACACCACATTCATATTGAGTATTATATTTATGAGGATGATGTCATTGGAAACCAACTGAAAGAAATCCTTATCCGAAAGGCAAAGGAAGGTGTGGAAGTTCGTTTTATTTATGATGACTTTGGCAGCCCTACCATTAAGAAAAAAACAGAGGAACGGATGAAAAAAGCCGGCATAGAAATTCATCCGTTTCATAAAGTTATTTTTTACCTGCTGGCAAACCGGCTCAATTACCGCAACCACCGGAAGATTATTGTAATAGACGGGCAAACTGCTTTTACCGGTGGAATAAATGTGAGCGATAAATATGTAAATGATGAAACCAGTAAATTATTTTGGCGTGATACGCATGTTCGGATAGATGGCCCCGGTGTTTTTTATTTGCAATACCTGTTTTTATCTGACTGGAATTTTTGCTGTGGTAAAATACTGGAGCCTGATAAACTACATTTTGTAAATACCCTTACCCATCCTGAGGATGCATTTGTTCAGGTGGCAGCAAGCGGGCCCGACTCATTACATCCTTCTGTGCTTTTTTCATTGCTGCAGGCTATTTACCTGGCAAGAAAAGAAATCTTAATTACCACGCCATATTTTATTCCGGGGGATAGTATTTTAGAAGCCTTGCGCATTGCAGCTTTGAGTGGCATTTCAGTTAAACTGTTGGTGCCGGGGATATGTGATTCGAAGCTGGTAAATGCAGCCTCCAAATCTTATTATGAAGATATGTTGCTGGCAGGTGTTGAAATTTACATGTATCAAAAAGGGTTTGTACATGCTAAAACATTGGTAGCTGATGGCATGCTTTCTATTATTGGTACAGCCAATATGGACTACCGCAGTTTTGAATTAAACTTTGAAGTAAATGTATTGCTATACGATAATGCGATTGCAGAGCAATTAAGAACCGTATTTTATAATGACCTTAAAGACTCCGAAAAAATTGATGCGGAACGCTGGTATAAAAGACCGGCCTATAAACAATTGCCCGAAAAACTGGCAAGGTTGTTTTCGCCGGTGATGTAAGCAATTATTTATTTCCATGATAACTCCATTCCCAAACTTCTCCGTCTTCGGGATCGTTAACAGTGCCTGCAAATTTAAAATGATTCTTTTCGAGGATGCTGGTTGAGGAATTTCTTTCAGAAAGTGTCCTTGCTGTAATTTTTATGGACGGATCAGTTTTGAGTGATAGCGCTACCAACTCTTTACAAATTGAAGTGCCCACTCCCTGGTTTTGAAACTTTTCAAATGTGCCGTAAGCAATTTCTATTGTTCCATTGACAGGTTGCCCTTTAAAGCCTGCCATACCAACATAATCGCCGTTTAGTTTGGCAAAATAGCCAATCCATGGTTCTACAAATCCTACCTTTTTATAGAACTCAATGGTCATATTTGTAATGTCACGGCAGTCAGGGTTATTGATAAATGCTTCGTTTTCGCCGGGTGTTTCTTTTATCGGAATCAGTTCCATATTGAAGGTGTAGTTTATTTAAACATTGAGATTATTGAAGGCTTGATAATGGGGTATCATTGAGGTTATTTTATAGTACTATTCAATCAGCCCTTTTTCGAAACAAACACTGTTTTCTACATTTTCGTACTGGCCAAAGTTGGGTATAATTTTGTACCCGTTCCTTTTATATAACTGTATCGCTTCGGGTTGTTTTTTGCCGGTTTCCAGTAAGCACTTTTTATAATTTAAATCAATGGCCCATTGCTCCAACTCTTTTAAAATGGTGGAAGCAATGCCTTCCCCTCTCCTGCTTAGCGGTACATACATTCGTTTAACTTCCATGGTATCTTCCGCATATTGTTTTATTGCACCGCAACCTACAGCTTCTTCTTTATCGTAGGCAACTATTGCATATTTTATTGTATCAATTTTATTAAACTGGTTATAGAAAGAATGGTCTGCCCCATCACGGATACTTAAGTCAATATCAAGTTCTTTAACGAGTTGTTGAAAATGTTCATTTTCTGAATTGGTTCTGATGCAGTTAATCATATTGTTGGTTATTAGTTTACATAGCTTTTACTTTTTTGCATTAGAATTCATTTTCTTTTTTTTCTTGATAAAAAAAAGAAACAAAAAAAATCAAGGCTGCGAATAAAAAGGCTTAAAATTTCAACATCATCCTAAAATCAAGGAACTCGCCGACAGAAGTTCAATGGATTGAAGCTTGTGCCCGGCTCAAACAACCTTGATTTCTTAACGGATTATGTTGAAATTTTATAGCACTTTTTATTCGAGGCCGTAACAATATTCATTTGGAAAGTATATTGATATGAATGTAATTTTAAAAATACACATTGTTCATTTGTTTTCCCAATTTCCGCAGAAATTGCTG
>JANMVB010000073.1:0-1524 GCA_031392305.1 Ferruginibacter sp. | reverse complement strand
TGGCATTACCATTTTGGCTAATGGTGAGGTTAATTGCAGGATACTACCATATAAGAATTGGCAATAAAATTAACCTTCAATACGAACTGTTGCTGATACTGTTTATCATTTATATAACCGGCACATTGGCTGTTACCATTGTGCCTGCCTCCATCTCTAATTTTTCCAATCCCCGGCAATTAGACCTTAATTTGATTCCTATTATATATACCTGCAAATACTTCATTTCCACGCTTAGCGAACCGGATAATACAAGTACATATTTTGCTCTCGAAAATATAATTGGCAACCTCATATTGTTTATACCACTCGGCATATTTTTACCGCTGCTGTTTGCCAACTTCAGGAAGTTTAAAAAGGTAGTAATAATAAGTTTTTTATGCTCATTGGTTATCGAATGTACACAGCACATATTAAGGCAGTTCGGCACCTACCGCACTGTTGATATTGATGATATTATTTTAAACACATTGGGCGCCATGATAGGCTGGTTTATTTTCAGCAAACTGCTTACCCGTTATTTATTTAGAGGAAGCATAGAGCTAAAAAATATGCACAATACTGATGATGCAGGTGTAGAAAAAATTATTGTCCGGGCAAAGAAGTAGCCCTGTGGTACTTTATTGGCGTCGCACTCTTGTACATAATATCTTTGGGGATCTTTACCTACATTATGCCAATGCCGGGTAAAGTTTACACCTTTTTAAAAGGTGTAAACTTTAAAACAAAAGCTTTGCACCTCAATTGATAGCATTTGTTATAATTTGTATGAAGTAGCCTTAAGTAGATAATTCGTTTTACTATTTGAAATGAAATATTAAAGGGAAAATAAAAGCAACAATAATTGTCCATACGATGTAAACAGGAAGAAACATGGCAATTGCATTTTCAACCTCATTGATGGTTGCTTTTTTTGTAACATTTTTAAAGAGTTTGAAAGCAACGATTAAAAGATTTGTCAGCATAAGGATATTGCCACCTAAAACTGCCAGCCGGTTTGGGGTAATCCCCCACTCCGAAATTCTAAATAAAATTGCAGAGAGCGCAATTGCGTTTACAATAACTGTTACAATGGATAAAGCAAATAGAATAAAACTGCCTGTTCGGTTTTCATTCTTCTTAGCTGTTTCTGCAACTGAAAATAATATAATTGCCATCACGCCAATTAAGAGAAAATTAAAAACCATTAAAAACTCCCTGTCGTTGTAAGGGTCTTTACCCGAAAACAAAATTGCTACCAAATACACAACCAACGTAATTAAAACCAAAGGGCTAAATATTTTTGCAATAACAGGTGAAACCCTGTTAACCAATTGAGGGTTTGTTTGTGTTATATAAGTTGCAACTATTGGCACAGCGGCTACACCAAATACAACAATGTACTCCGTATAAAACTTTTCAATTTTAAAACCAATGAGCCCAAAAAGCCCGATAGTAATGGCGGTAAGGATACCCCCTGCAATCAACATGAGCGTTGTCATAATTACCAGGTCACCATTGTATCTTAAAAAGTCAAGTCTTTTA
>JANMVB010000010.1:0-9749 GCA_031392305.1 Ferruginibacter sp. | reverse complement strand
GTTCATCCGCTGTACTATTTTTTTGCCAAAATCTGTTAATCCTTTGTGTACCAAATCCTTTTTGAAAGTTTCATCATAAGCGCTGCTGGCCCAGGATGTAGAGTTGTTCCAGGTGAGTGTCATATACCTTGCACCACGTTTATATAAAAGATCCAGTTTGTTTAAATCATTTTCAATCATGTGCCCACCTTCTACTCCAAAAAGTGCAACAATTTTATGTTGCTTCACGGCTTTTAATAATGCTTCGGAATTCTCCCCCTTCACCATTTTATCCGGGTTGCGTAATAGCACGGCATCTAAACTATCCATTTGCAGATTGGCATATTGATAAGGATTTTTCTTTTCGCCATCACAAAAAACAGAAAATAACTGCACATCTAATCCTCCTTGTTTCCATCTTGCCAAATCGCTGTGCGTTTGCCCTTTCAGGTCTTTGTCGAATACCATTCCGTCATCTACTGATTTCATTAAAATATCATTGTGGGTATCCACTACAATGGCTTTGTTATGAATTTTCTTATAAGCCTGGGCAATGATTTGCTGAGAAAAAATAGTGCAGAGGATAAATATTTTTATTTTCATGTCGTTTCAATTTGTGCTTTGTTACCAATTATGGATGGACTTATCGCAGTTCTAAATTTAAATCATAAACCGGTAAGGTTTAAAAGAATTCTTTCGCTGCTTAACCAAATTTTTGCAGTAAGATAAAAGGATAAGATATCTATACAGATGGAGCAGTATATTTTGAGATAATAAGTAAAAATGCCGGGAGATGAAACTCCCCCGGCATAAAACCAACACGTTAAGCCTATATGTTACACATTCATCATTATTTTTCTTTGGCGTCATCATTAGACATATCCCTTACACAAATATATTTTCCATCCCGCATTTCCCATATTGCCATGTACTTGCCTGTGTAAGTAACTTTTCCTGATGCATCTTTAACTGTAATTTTACCAGTTTCAGTAACTGCATTTTCATCGCCGAAAACATCCATCACATCATAAGCAACAGTGGCACCTTTAGCTCTTTTAGCAAGGCCTGCTGCAATATCTTTTTGAATGGCCGCCCTGCCAACCACCATAGGTTTGTTGTTTGAGTAACTAATGGCATCCTCAGCGTAGAAAGCCGCTATTGCATTAGTGTCACGGGCATTGTCTGCCGCTGCCCAACTGATTTCTAAAGCTTGTATGGCTGCTTTTAATTTTGCCATATCTGGCTTGACTACTACTGGAGTAACCGATTCTGTAGCAGGTACCGCAGCGTCGGATTTTTCTGTAGCAGAATCACTGCACCCAACAGCGAAGCAGGAAAAGGCAATACAAATTGTTGCGAATTTTAGATGGTTCATTTTGTTTTGTTTTATAAGTGATTAAATTATTGAA
Source organism: Ferruginibacter sp. (assembly GCA_031392305.1). GTDB lineage: Bacteria > Bacteroidota > Bacteroidia > Chitinophagales > Chitinophagaceae > Ferruginibacter. Next base: position 8,361 of record JANMVB010000010.1, on the reverse strand, counting down.
GTGATCAGTGAAAATTTTTGCTATGTTGATACTGAATTATAAATAACTCAGCCACCACTTTTCTTTGTGGTTGATTTTATAATTATCGTACCATTTGCACAATGGATACAAAAGCGCCACCACTAATACCCAAACAAGATAAGTTACCCCCAATGAAAATCCATACCCTGAAAGCCAAGGTGCATCTTTTGCATTCATGTTGGTTATAAAAACCATGTCAGTAAACGGCCTGCCACTTAATACAACTGCAACTGTTGCCAACAGGTGAATAAGAAAAAGATGAAGTATGTAAAAGAATAGCGGCACACGGCCAATACGTACAAGCATTTTCCCTGGCTCGTTCAATGGCTTTTCGAGCAGCATCAATATAATTAATGCAGGACCAAGTGTCATCAAAGTATAAAGCAATGATGGCGGATATTTTGTAACATTTAAAAATGAACAGATGGTGAGTATTATAGAATGCTGATTCTCCCAGGGCTTCATATCACCGTAAATATTTACTCCCCTTATCACCAGGAAAAGGATGATAGCGGTGCCGCCAATCATCAGCAAATACTTTTTACGGAGCGCTGCATCCATTCCTTTTTTATATAGCTCACCAAAGCTAAAACCCAGCATCATAATACCCAGCCAGGGTATAACCGGGTAGCCCGTTGAAATAGTATGATTACCAAAGCTGAAACGTCTTCGCTCATGTAGTTGAGCCCACAAATAATCGCTGAAGCTATTTCCGGTTGCATGTATGTTGTCCAATAAATTATGTGCAAATAAAATTAGCAGAGCTGCTGCTAAAATGATTTTTGCTGGCAGATAAATAATAACAGACATGATGACCATACTGAGGCCAATAACCCAAATAACCTGTAACCGGAAAAACCTGAATGCAGGGTCAAAATTCCACGCAAAAGCTATAATGGTAATTTCAAGCAGCATCAGCCATAGCCCACGCTTGAGTAAAAATGTGGAGAGCTGCTTTTTAGATTTTTTTTCGCCAATTAAAAATGCTGAAGTGCCTGCCAGAAACACAAAAACCGGCGCACAAAAATGTGTGACCCAGCGGGTGAAAAAGACGGGTGCATTGGTTTGGGACATGTCTGCAGGATCGTATAAAAAATTACCGGCATGAAAATAATCCCGTACATGATCAAGGGCCATAATAACCATTACAATTCCACGAAGCAAGTCGATGGAATCTATTCTTTTTTTTGTGGTTAAAAGGGATTGTTGCATTAGTTGGGTTTAATTTAAAACAGTAGGTTCTTTTATTATTATTGATTGCCTAATAATCCAGCCAACGCGGTGCACCAATCCGTGTTGCTACCGGTATATCTGCCAAATCAACATCGGCAGATACCACTTTTAAAAATACTTTTCATTACCAGGCTTTATTATACCGGATTTATTTTTTACTAAATTAATGTCGCCCGCTGCAAATTGTTAATGTTTCTTTTACAAATAACTCAGCCACCATTTTTCTTTATGGTTTTGCTTATACCTGTCGTACCATTTACATAAGGGATACAATCCAATTACTATCGACAACCAAACCAGGTATACGATACCCAACGAAAAACCGTAACCTTTCAGTGCATCATTAAACCAAAGTGGCTGATGTAAAATCCAGGTTCTCCAATCGTAGGTAGTAAAAAATTCAGAAACAAACATTGTCAGTAGATGGATTACATAAATATGCAGCAGGTAATAAAACATTGGTACACGGCCATAAACGGAAATGATTTTTGTAACCCCGTTATTCACCTTTTCAGTAACCGCAAGAAAAAGAATGGCAGGCCCAAGTGTCATTAAAATATATAGTAAAGAGGGCGGGTATTTAGATGTTTTAATAAATGAAAGAAAAGTAAGTAGCGAATTCTTTTGCTGGCTCCAGTGAGATGAATCGCCATAAAGGTTGCTTAACCGAAGTAAAATAAATAAGCCAATTGCTGCACCTCCGATAATCAACAATGTTTTTCTTCTTTTATCAGCACTCAGGAATGGTGTATATAAACTTCCCAGGCAATACCCCAGGGTCATTACGCCAATCCATGGCAGTACCGGATATCCGATAAAAATGTTTCTGCCCTGCCAGGTAAAAAAATTCGGGTCGTGTATTAGTGACCATCCAAATGCCGGCAAATTATTTCCTGCTACATGAATGCTATCCAAAAGGTTATGACCCGCCACTATGACAATACCAATTATAAGAATTATTTTTTTGGGAAGATATATTAACCCGGCCAGCACAATCATGCTTACACCCAATGCCCATATCACAATAAATAAAACAGAAGGAAAAGTAATGGCAAAATTCCAACCGAAGTTGGTTATTATCATTTCGATAAATACGAGCCACAGTCCCCGTTTCAAAAGAAAAATTGATAACTCCTTTTTTGACTTCTTTTGTCCTGTAAGAAATGCAGAAGTGCCGGCAAGGAACATAAATACCGGGGCACAGAAATGAGTTATCCATCTTGTAAAAAACAACACAGGGCTTGTTTTATCAAGATCAAGCGGATCAAAAATGAAGGCCCCTGCATGAAAATAATCCCGTACATGATCGAGGGCCATAATTATCATTACAAGCCCTCGCAAGAGATCAATTGAATACACCCTTGTTTTGGTGATTGGGTTAGTAATTGGTGCTGCTGTTTGCATAAAATTGCTTGTGATATTTTTTTATTGAGTTAGTCTTTGCTGCTTAAAAAATTATAATTTTTTTTATTGCCTGTACCGAAATACTTTCTTTTTTTATATCGCTTTCCTTTTTTTATATTTTGTGAAAAGCTTCTCAAAGATATTCAGTACAAGAGTGCGACGCAACTATTTACCACATGGCTACTTCTTTGCCGGGACAATAATTTTTATTTATCATTTCCTGTTTGCTGCAACTGATCTATTCTTATACATTTTAACTGCAACGTATATCAAAGAGAAAACGATTATAAAAATTCCAATGCCTGTTAATTCGGGTTTTGATAAGCTGGATAGCAGCCAAACAATACCTGCTGTGGCCACCAGCGGAACAATTACGCCGCCGGGTACACGAAAAGCTTTTTCTGAAGTAACCGGTTTGTTTTTGCGGAGTTTTAAAGTGGCCAGTACCACACCTAAATAAATAATTAATACAGCAGCGCTGGCAATAGTGGCTAATTGCTTAAATCCGCCGGATACAGCAAACACAAAACCTAGCCCGGCATAAAATGCAATAGCAATATAAGGTGTAAAAAAACGTGGGTGTACCCTCGCCAACGGTTTCGGCATCAGCCCGTCCCTTGCACCTGCAAACAATATCCTGGGTATGGAAAGTATTTCGCCACCAAGGGCACCGAGCATTGCCAGTGCTGTTGCCATTACAATTAACACGCTGCCCCATTTACCAAATGCAATGGCTGCCACTGCAGCGAGTGGTGCATTTTTATGTGCGGTAATGGTTGCACCTAATACGCCCTGTGTTACCAGGTGAATGGAGATATATAAAATCAATACAGAAGATATACCGAAGAAAATTCCGAGCGGTACTGTACGCCTGGCATCTTTTATTTCGCCACCATTGCTTAAAGGGCCATCAAGGCCGAGGAACGCAAAAAATAACAGTAAGGATGCTGTGCCGATATTGGTAATGGTAGGGGCCGTAACCCACTTTAAATTTTCGGGTGATACAAGGCCTGCTCCGGCAATTATTAAAACAATCAATGGAATTAATTTTGCCAGTGTGGCAAATTCAATAAACCGTACACCATTTTTTACACTCCTGATATTTAGTAAGGCGAGGCCACCAAAAATAAAAAAAAGAAATACTGCTCTTAAAATTTGATTGCCCAGTGTCGGAAAGAAATATGCTAGCGTGTCTGCCAATGCGTTAGAGATGGCTGCATCAGATAAAATACAGCCACCGATCCAATAAATATTATTTGCTAAAAACCCGGCATAAGGGCCAAAGGCATTTTCAATATAGACATACACTCCACCGCTTGCTGTTGTGTTGCTGGCCACTTCTGCAAAGCATAACCCAATTAAAAAAATGAGCAGGCCACAAACGAAGTAGGCAACTATTGCAGTGGCGCCAAGTACTTCTGCAATAATTGCAGGAATTACAAAAATGCCCGACCCTGCGGTAAGGTTCAATATAGCCAGGCTTAGCGACCGTACTCCAATTTCACGTTTAAGGTTTTCTTTCTCAGAAGTCAGGTTCATATTTTTATATTGTCCAGGCTTATATTCTTCAAAAACGTTTGTAAATTTTTTTTTGTCCGGGCTATAAAGCATTGATCAACATCGTTGCATCGCCCTCTTGTACTGCATACCAATGGGGAGCTTTACCTGCGTTATAAAAATTAGTTTAAACACCTGATTTTTTAAGGATGTTTACAGGCGTATTTTTAAGCCACCACTTCACTAATTTGGATAAAAGGTTCTATATCGGTAAAATTTGGCAAGTCCGCCATCAATGTTGCTGAAGCCCCGGCGAATGCCTGTCCAAATTCTTCCATCGAATTAAAGTACATATTTGCAATTGCAACAAATGGCGCTGCCGAACCTGGCATACCACCTCCCCTGCCTGCATCGAAACCAGCACCTTTAAGTGCAGTACCCAATGTTGCTGAAACCATTGGCACGTGTGTGTTTACATAATAACCCATATCAAACTTTTTTCCTTCGCCAGCGGGATAAAATACATTTACTTTAATCATTCCTGTTTGCATGTTGGTAATTTTAATTTTAAAATGAATAAAGAAAATTAGTATTTTATATTGGGATAAATGGCACTAATTTTTTACGGGGGGTGCACACTTCCTGTCATTTGGCTTTATGCACTTCCAGCTCTATTTCAATCATAAAATCTGGCAGGGCCAGCTCCTTTACGCCCAGCCATGAGCCGGTCGAAAATTGCTTTTTATATATTTCATTTCTATAGGCAGATTGTTTTAGAAACTCAGGCATATTGGTAGTAAAAACATTTTCAACTACTACATCATCAAAAGTGCAACCGTAGTGTTTTAGTACTTTATCCAAATCAGCATAGGCGTTTTTCATCTGTTGCAATAAATCGCCTTTGGCTGTAGGGCTACCGGCATCATCCATGCTAACGGCACCGGAAATTTTTATATCATCACCAATTTTTACAGCATGGGAATAGCCATACGCTTTTTCAGCCTCAGGGCGAAGATTGAAATATTCCGGCGTTTCATTTACAGAAGTTTTTGATGCTGGTTCAATTGGTTCAACACCTGAAGAGCCACCGGTATTGCAGCCCACAAATATTAAATTGGTTACCACAAAGGCAACGATGGTTAAAGAAAACTTTGACATAAATGTTGAAATTAATTCATTAAAAATTTGGTTACTAATACAATAGAAATTCCTGTTTTACATTACAGGTTTTAAACTGCGTGCAGGTTGTTTTCCGCATCCTTATTTTCCAATTCATGGATACGCTCTACCTGTTTATTTACATGTATAAACTGAATAATTATCCAGGCCATGGCAATCATCAGGGCAAATAAAAAGAGGGTATATTCCCAACTGAGCTGGCTTTTAACGGGGCCAATCATTTTTGCACCAACAATGCGGCCCATGTTTGCAATGGTCATGTATAATGTAAACTGGCTGGCAGAAACTTTTTTCCAGCAACACTGCATGGCTGTAGCAAATATACCAATACAGGTAAACACATACAGCACCTGGTACACTATCATAAAGCTGCCGATAAACCAGGAATTAGCCCAGTACATTTTTAAAAAAGCCAATGCGGCAGTTATGGATATCAGTAGAAAAAAATAAATGTTCAACATGCGTTTTTTGCCAAACCTGTCTATTAAAATTCCGCCGATGAGCATACCGCTAATGCCACCGGTTAAACTTGCTGTTGCATAAAATTGTGAATATTCCTGGGCTGTCCAGCCAAGTGCTTGTACGGTAAAAATGGGGATCAATGTATCAATATAATTAAACGAACCCTGTGTAATAAATGCAGTAATGGCCAGCAACAAACTATTGCGTAAAGTAAAAACGCTGTATAAAGATTTAAAAATTACCGACCAGTTAGTGAGTTGTATTTTTTTGGTTTCTGCAGAGGCGGAGCCTTCAGTCCAGGGCAATAATTTTTCGCCGGGCCGCTCTTTTAAACATAAGGGCACAAGCATAATAATACTTACAGCAACAGACAGCGTGAGTATAGCAGTTGAAAACCCATACTCATGTAGCAGCCAGCTACCCAATGCCAGTGAGGCAGATGTGCCCATAATTTTTGCACCCCACATTAAACCATTGGCCCTTGCCTGTTGCTGAATTGGGACAATATCAACCGCCATACCATCGGTGGCCACATCCTGGAAGGCGCCAAAGAAACCAACTGCAAAACCGGCTGCCATAAAAAGGTTTAAGTTGTTGAGCGGATCGGGTACAAAGGCCATTGCAATAAACGCTGCTATTAACCCAAATTGGCCAAAAAGTACCCATGGCCTTCTGCGGCCCATGGGCAAATAAGTAAACCTGTCCATCAGCGGAGCAACTATTATTTTAAGGCTCCACGGCAACCCAACCATAGCAACAAAACTTCCAATTTCACCCGGCGTTTTCCCATTCATTGCCATCCATGCAGGGATACCAAAAAATGCCATACCCTCCGGAATACCCTGGGCAATATACAAGGCTATAAAATTAAAATACCTTAAAAAAGTATTTTCCGAAAGCGCCGGTAATTCATAATTTTTCTTTCGTGTAATGGTTAAGGTTTCTATCATTTTTTTTATTGATTTTTTCAGGTGTGTGCTCAAAATAATTTTTGTCCGGGCATTGAAGCTATGAGGAACATCGTTGTGTCACTCACTTATGCCGCATACCTATGGGCAACTTTAATTACGTTTTATGTTTCAATGCTGCAGACTTTTTCTCGTTTCGTTTTCCTAAACTTTTAAGAGATTTTGCCCCAGAGGGGCATCGTGTTTATAGAAACATTCATCTTAAAAAACCGGCTCCGTAGGAGCCACGTGAATTACGCAGCTCCTACGGAGCTTTATAAAACCACAGCCATTAAAAACTATAAACACAAAGCTCTTACAGAGCTTACTTAATGACAACACCCCTACAGCACTTCATGATTTTTTTAAAATTTCGCCACTAATATTTTGTCACTAACGGTTCATTTAATTTGCCTGCAATTGTTGCCAGATTCCTTGAATACCACCAAAGTATGTTTGCATTAAAAATTTATATAGCAGGTAAAGTTCCACATAGGTATATCGTACAAGTGTGCGACGCAACGATGCTGCTATGAAACGCCTCTGCCCGGACAATAAAAATTCTTACCCCTACAAATCAATTTACAGAAGCCATTGATTTAATTTTTATTGATACGATGGGCTTCTTTTTAAAGGCAGGTATTTGCAGGTAACTCAATCTGCGCCACAACCATTCGAGGGGGCCAAATTCAAAATACTTTAGCCAGATGGGTGATACAATCAGTTGAAAAATCCAGATGGAAAAAACGACGTACAATAATTCGTGCCGCTGCAGTTTGCCAAATAAACCAAAACCAACGCCGGTAAATACGATCATGCAAATAACAGAATGCATGATATAATTGGTAAGCGCCATTTGCCCTACCGCCGCCAGCCTCCGTTTCAGCCACATTAATACCGGCACTTTTACAAGCAGCATGATGGCGCCGATATGCCCGATGGAGATGGCGAGCCTGCCGAGATAATAGGTTACATCTGCTTTTGAAAATGCTGCAAAAGAAAAATTATCTTTTAAGATTGTTTGTATTTCGTAGTAGTTGATGCTGAGGCCAATTGAGTAACCGGTTACTACCATAAGCCCATAAAATTTGTAGGCTTTGTTGCCCGATAAAATATCCAGTTTAAAGAGTGCAATGCCAATCAACATCATGCTGAGGATATCCCACAAATTATATTTATAAAACCAGGTGGTATCTGATTCCATATTTCTTGGGGCCAGGTGTTTTACAATGGTAAAATAATCGCTCCGCATTTTTTCGTTGGAGTTGGCAATAAACTCCGGCGACTTTTTCTTTTCTATTGCTGCCCAGGTTGCTGTTGCTTCTTCCTGCTCTACTGTTAAAGGCATACCTGCGGCTGACCGGGTTTTTGCAATGGCTGCGTTTTCAATCATTTTCATATTACTGCGGTGGTCTATATAATTCCAAAAAGTACCCACGCAAATGAGGAAGCCTGCAATGAGCATTAGTTTTTTTGGGGCCATATTTCTAAAGGAGTATACGATGAATCCCATCAGGGCATAATCATATAAAATTTCGCCGGTCCACAGTAACAGGTAGCCGTGTACGAGGCCAAAAAACAGCATCCATAAAAGCCGCCTGAAATAAATATCGGGGCC
>JANMVB010000007.1:0-2773 GCA_031392305.1 Ferruginibacter sp. | reverse complement strand
AGTGTATTGGTATTATAGTAATATTTGATTTTTTTCATAGACCTCAACCTTCAAAACAAATTCTGAAGTGTTTTTGATTTTTGAATGGCTTATTAATCTTTAAATATAATGTTATTATCCGGTTCCATGCCATAGCTTATCTCTACTTCACAAGGGCTAAATCAGTAAATACAATTTTTTGCCCGGGCTGCGGAGCAATGAGGAACATCGTTGTGTCACTCACTTGTACCGCATACCAATGTGGATCTTTACCCACGTTGTAATTAGCCAAATACCATCCCTTCACTTGCACTTTAGCAATCACATTCCGCAGAACCCCCGTTGGGGGGCAGGGCGGGCTACATTCTCCAATCCCCCTTCGGAGACAGGGCTGATAATTATTGTTACCCCTTTAAACGATAGGGGCATCGATTTCTTTACCTTTGCGCCACCCCACTCAACAGCGGGCAAAGATAGACGGATACATTGCAAAAATCAACCCAAAAAACAGGATGAGCATGATGAACGGTGCTGACACAAATTCAATTTCCACTTCAGAAAATTTTTTAAGTTCGGCTGAAATACGCAGGCAGTTCCTTGAATTTTTTAAATCAAAAGGCCATACCATTGTGCCCTCTGCCCCCATCGTTTTAAAAGACGATCCCACCCTGCTTTTTACAAATGCAGGCATGAACCAGTTTAAAGATTATTTCCTCGGCAATAAATCAGCGCCCTATAAAAGAGCAGTCGATACACAAAAATGCTTGCGGGTTAGTGGCAAACACAACGACCTGGAGGAAGTTGGCGTGGATACTTACCACCATACCATGTTTGAAATGCTGGGCAACTGGAGCTTTGGTGATTATTTTAAAAAAGATGCCATAGCCTGGAGCTGGGAGCTGCTCACAGAAGTATATAAATTAGACAAGGATAAATTGTACGTCACAATTTTTGAAGGGGATGAAAAGGAAGGCTTGCCAAAAGATGAAGAAGCCTTTGAAGAGTGGAAAAAATATATACCTGAAGACCGCATATTGCTGGGCAATAAAAAAGACAATTTTTGGGAAATGGGTGATACCGGCCCCTGTGGCCCCTGCACAGAGATACATGTGGATTGCAGAACTGATACTGAAAGAGCGCAAGTGCCAGGAAGTACATTGGTTAACAACGATCACCCACAAGTGATAGAAATCTGGAACAATGTGTTCATCCAGTTTAACCGGAAAAAAGATGACAGCCTTGAACCTTTGCCCGCCAAACATGTGGATACCGGAATGGGTTTTGAAAGACTGGTAAGGGTGATACAGGGCAAACAGAGTAATTATGATACGGATGTTTTTACTGGAACGATTGAATTAATAAAAAAAATTACCAATCAAGATAACTTGGCTTTTGATGAATCAACAAGTAAAAAAAATGTAGCAGTAAGAGTTATAGCAGATCATATTCGTGCAATTTCATTTACGATTGCTGATGGTCAATTACCTTCAAATACAGGCGCAGGTTATGTAATCCGGCGAATTTTACGTAGGGCAGCCAGGTATTACTTTTCCAATCTAAATTATAAACAACCTTTATTATTTCAATTGGTTCCGCTGATTGCAAAGCAATTTGAAAATGTATTTCCTGAATTGGAAAAACAGGTTGATTTTGTAGTTAAGGTAGTGAGAGAAGAAGAAGAGGGATTTTTAAGAACTTTGGACAATGGTTTAAAAAGAATAGGGGGTATTATAGATAGTTTATTTGAAGAAATATCAAGTGAAAGAACTATAAAAGGAGAAGATGCATTTGAATTGTATGATACTTATGGATTTCCTTTGGATTTGACAAAATTGATTGCTTTTGAAAATGCTATGGTTGTCGATGAATCTGGCTTCCAAAGTGAAATGCTGCAACAAAAAAACCGCAGCCGTTCTGCTGCTGTTTTGGATACAGAAGATTGGGTAACATTAATTGAAAATGTATCTAATACATTTACCGGCTACGATTCACTAAGTGCTGAAAGCAATGTAATTAAATACCGCAAAGTATCCTCCAAAGCAAAAGAGTTTTACCAGTTGGTATTAGATACCACCCCTTTTTATGCTGAAAGTGGCGGGCAGGTAGGCGATACCGGTACACTACAATTTGGTGATGAAACCATTGATGTAACGAACACCAAAAAAGAGAATGACCTTATCATACATTTTACAGAAAAATTACCTCAAGCAATCAGCGGCCCGGTGATTGCCAAAGTAAATCCCGGCAGAAGAAAAGCCATCACAGTTAATCATAGCGTTACCCATTTAATGCATGCCGCTTTACGCTCTGTTTTGGGTAAGCATGTTGCCCAAAAAGGAAGCCTGGTAAATCAAGACCATCTGCGGTTCGACTTTTCGCACTTTGCCAAAGTAACCGAAGAAGAAGTTGCCGCAGTTGAAATGCTGGTGAATGAAAAGATCAGGGCAAACATTCCGGTGATAATTAAAACAATGCATAAAGATGAAGCGATAGCAATGGGGGCGATGGCTTTGTTTGGAGAAAAATATGGCGATATGGTGAGGGTGATAATGATGGATCCTGCCTTTTCGATAGAGCTTTGCGGAGGTACGCATGTGGGCAGTACCGGTGAGTTGGGCCTTTTTAAAATAAAGCATGAAAGCGCTGTGGCAGCGGGTATACGCAGGATAGAAGCCGTGTGTGGTAAATCTGCTGAAGATTATATCAACAGTATCATACGGGAAATGAATGCGGTAAAAATCCAACTTAAAAATCCAAAAGATCTTTTAAAATCTATTGATAATTTACTGGTCGA
>JANMVB010000682.1:0-5763 GCA_031392305.1 Ferruginibacter sp. | reverse complement strand
CATACCTATGGGTAACTTTAATTACCATATAAATAATCCACAATAAAGACATCCGCATTAACTTTATTTATTTTAATCATCTTTAAAATGAGTTACCCTTATTCCTACACCAAAAGAATGTAGCATTCTAAAATCTATTTTTTATATTTATAGGTAATTCCATTTACATGACAAGAGAAGAAAAATTTATGCAGGAAGCCATTCAATTATCTCACAACGGCATGGCTAATAATGAAGGGGGGCCCTTTGGCTGTGTTATTGTAAAAGGTGATAAAATAGTAGGCAGGGGTAATAATAAAGTCAGTTCCACAAACGATCCTACGGCACATGCTGAAGTAACCGCAATCAGAGATGCGTGCAAAAATTTAGGAACATTCCAGTTAGATGATTGCGAAATTTATACAAGCTGCGAGCCATGCCCCATGTGCCTCGGCGCTATTTACTGGGCAAGGCCAAAAATAGTTTACTATGCTAACAACCGCCAGGATGCTGCTAATATTGGATTTGATGATTCGATGATTTACGATGAAATGACAGTGGCAATTGAAAACAGAAAAATTCCGATTGTACCCATTGGCAGGGAGCATGCATTAAAAGTATTTGAGGCATGGAAGGATAAGCCGGATAAGACGGTATATTGACTATGTAGGATGTCTGATTTTTTGATGTCTGATTTTCTTAATATCCAGTTGCCTTCCAATCCCTACTCTATTCATATTTTATTTTGCCATTTTGCTCATGTGTTTTTCACAGATGTTAATAACTAAAACAAAAATTTATCTTTTTTAATTTGATACTTGCAATGAATAAAAAAAAATTATGCAAAAATCACGAGTTACTATCTTGACAGACGCTTATAAGGAAATCTTAAAGGATATTAAAGATCATGGATTTAAATTAGCCGAATACTTTCATAGCTTATTTGTTTGGTTAGTCACCCTTTCTACAGGGGCAATTGCATTAATTATTTCAGCAACTGATAAACTTAAGCATTCTTTCGATATTACATTCTGCTTTCTAATTGCCACAATAATTTTTGGAATTATTGCGAGAATACTTTACACAATTGCCACTCTTATGGGATATACTTTTTTTGCTCCTTTAGAGTTGAAATTAAAAGGCATTCAACTAAATAATAATCCAAAAAGATTAGAGGGCGATGAAACATCTGTAGATATTTTTTACCTATTGCTTGAAGGCTTTGAAATAAATATGCCATCACTTCTTGAAAATAAAAAAATAGGTAGTGAAGATATGTGGGATGCGATTGATGAAAATGCTCGCAATCTTTACACCAAATTTTATTTACATAGCCAAGAGTCACTTGAAAAAGCACAAATAGATATTACCAAATTAATTACCTCTACTTACGGAGCAAAAAAGAAATTTATGTCAAATCGTACAAAAAATTTGGTACATCGATATCTAACTTTTTTAAGCTATACAATTTACTTCTTATCTACTTTAATGTTCACCTATTCAGTTTTCTCCTTCGCTACCCAATACTTTAAAATTCGTTAATAAATATATTATTTTCCAATCAACTCAGAACATTAAAAAGTCACACATTCACCCTGTTCTTAACCTGTATAATTTCCGCAGCAATACTTACTGCAATCTCCTCAGGTGTTTGGCTTTTTATGGCAAGTCCAACAGGTGCATGAATATGATTTAACATGCCGGGATCAATTCCTTCTGCTCTTAAATCAGCAAACAATTTATCCATTTTGCTTTTACTGCCGAGTACCCCCATGTATTTAAAATTCTTTCCCAGCAAGGCTTTAATGGAAATTATATCTGTACGGTAGCCAACCGTCATTATTACCACGTAACTATTTTTTCCGGAAGATACAAGTTGAGCTACATCATTAAAATCATACACAATACTCATTTGGTGAACGAAATGATTTTGCGCAATGGTATTCAACCCTTCCCTGTCATCCAATAAATGAATATAAAAATCCATGCCACTCATAAGCTGCGAAAAAGCCAATGCACAATGACCGCCACCGATGATGTACAAAATATTTTTATGCCCGGTCTTCTCTGTATAAATAAATTTTTCTTTATTTCTAATTGCATAACTATAATCATTCAAAGGAATATCTGCTGAAAACAAAATTCCTTTTGGAGATAATTGCAGCGTGCCATTCTGATCTTGCTGCAATGATAAAATCAATGAACTGATTGTACCCAAATCTGCAGACTGAACAGTGTATAGGAAAATTGTTTGCTCGCCACTGCAAATCATGCCGCTCTGGTTTTTGGCGGCCTGCTTATCGTGTAGCTGGTGATGAATTGAAACTTCAACTGCTATCTGTTTCAATGTTGATTTTGCCAGTTCAACAAACTTATGTTCCATAATGCCGCCGCCTAATGAACCCCTCATTTCACTATTGGCATTTACTGCCATCATAAATCCCTGCCTGCCCGGACTGCTGCCTTTGCTTTCCAGCACGTAGAGCAACATCACCTCAATTTTTTTCTGAAGACTATATTGAATTAATTGCCAGGTGGGGAGTTGTTTATGCATATTTATTAAAGACTTATTACACGAATGTAGAAATACAATTACACGAATTTTTAAGGCACGATTTTCATGAAGTAAAAACTGATTTAAAATTGATGGTTTTGTTATAACGTAATTAAAGTTGCCCAATGGTATGTAGTACAAGTGAGTGACACAACGATGATGACCATTGCTCCTTCTGCCCGGGTAATAAATAAAATGATTTTATTTTTTGCAAAAGGTGGATGTTAAACTTTAATGGCCTCGATTTCACCTGCTGATTTTTCTATCTTTTGTATTTCAATTACTATTTCCGGGTACAAATTCATCAACACTTTTTCAGGTGTCATTGGTGCATCAAAGGCTGGTTTTGAATTTTGGTTAAAACTTTTGATGGCATTTCTTAAAGCGAAGAAAGCTCCAATACCATACATCAAAGGTGGTTCCCCTACTGCCTTTGAGCGGAAGAGGGCCAGGTTATCAAGTTGTGTTTCTAAAAATTCAATATTGATTTCTTTGGGTACCGAATAAATATCCGGCACTTTGTAAGTTGATAAAGCATTGCTCCTAAGCCTGCCTTCCTTGTCATACACAACCTCTTCCAACGTCATCCAGCCAATGCCCTGCACCAGGCCACCTTCTATTTGTCCGATATCGATTATCCGGTTCATACTGCTGCCAAAATCGTGTACCAGTTTTACTGCATCTACTTCATAAATACCACGCAGGCAATCAACTGTTACCGTTGTAATGGCGGTACCATAAACATGATAAGCAAACGGGTGCCCTTTGCCGGCTGCTTTATCAAAATGAATTTCCGGTGTTGCATAATGCCCGTGCTCAGATAAACTGATTCGTTTGCTATAAGCCAGCATAACTAATTGCCCCCAATCCAAACCCGATTTTATGCCGTTTGTAAAAATCAATTCATCCTTAATTTCAATTACAGATTCTTCTACATTTAACTCAATAGCCGCAACTGTTTTTAGCCGGTTTAAAATTTCGCTACATGCAATCAAAGTGGCTTTACCATTTAAGTCTGCAGTGGCACTTGCCGCAGATGGCGAAGTGTTTGCAATGCGGTAAGTATTGGTACTGTTAACTTTTATCCTTGCTGCATCAATAGAAAATGTTTGCGACACCACCTGCAATATTTTTGTATTTACTCCCTGTCCCATTTCCACTGCGCCGGTGCTTACCACCACGCTGCCATCTGTGTAAACATGCACCAATGCCCTTGCCTGGTTCATCAATGTATTGGTAAATGAAATGCCAAAACAAATCGGCATCAACGAAATTCCTTTTTTAAACTGATCATTTTTTGCATTGAAATCAGCAACATCCTTTCTCAGATGATCTAAATTAAAGGAGGTGATTGCTTTATTCCAGCATTCATTGGCTTCACTTACGGCTACCTGCCCATACAAAAATTCATCGCCTGTTTTTAATAAATTTTTCTGTTGAATGATAGCAGCATCCACACCCAGTTCATCTGCTGCTTTAGCAATCGCCGCTTCAATTACAAACATTCCCTGCGGCCCGCCAAAACCCCTGAAAGCCGTATTGGGCGGCAGGTTGGTGCGACAGCTATTTGCAGTTGCCGTTGCATTGGGAATATAATATGTATTGGTGGAATGAAACAAGGTACGTTCCAAAACCGCCGGTGAAAGATCAGCGGAAGCACCTGCATTTTGATAGAAGGTTACCTGGTATGCGATGATCTTTAAATCTCTATTTAACCCAATTTTAAAATCGGATGAATAGGGATGCCGCTTGCCTGTCATACGGATATCTTCCATCCTGCTCAGTGAATATTTTACCGGTCGGTTTAAAATATGCGTAGCCAAGGCACACAAAGCAGCCCATGTATTTGCCTGGTCTTCTTTACCGCCAAAGCCACCGCCCAATCTTGTTACATCCACTTCCAGTTTATGCATGGCAAGTCCGGTTACTTTACTCACAGCCCGCTGCACTGCTGTTGGCCCTTGTGTAGAGGAGTAAATTTTTATAACTCCGTGCTCACCCGGAACAGCGTATGCACCCTGCGTTTCAATGTACAGGTGTTCCTGGCCGTTGGTATCTGCCCTGCCTTCAAATATGTGATTACATTCAGGCCAGGCGTTATCACATTCACCTATTTTAAAAGTTCGTGGGGGCACAATCAGTTCGCCTTTTTCAGCAGCTTCACGTGGATCGGTTATGATGTGCAGTGGTTCAATTTCAACTTTAATTTTTTTTACTGCCGCCCTTGCCTGGTGCTCGGTTTCTGCTATAACCAATGCTACCGGCATGCCGCAAAAATAAACATGGTGTTCAGCAAACAATTCTTCATCGGGGATAATGCCACCAATCTGGTTGATGCCGGTTATATCTTTATAGGTAAGCACCCTTACAACACCATGACTTTTTTCTGCAGCATTCAAATCTAAATCAATGATTTTTCCATGCGCCACCGGCGAATCAAAGCAGGCAGCATACAGGGTTCCGGCCACTACGGGTATATCATCTAAATAAACTGATTCGCCCCTTGTATGCGTATAAGAATCTATATTTTTCATGCTATGCGTTCATTAAATCTTTTACTTCCATGCCGGCAAATAAAGTTATAAAATGCGCCTTGATCAGTTGCGAAAGTAATATGCGCTTGTACGTTGCTGTTCCTCTTGCATCGCTGATGGGAGATATTTCTGTTTGTGCTATTTCAATCAGTGCTGAAATTACTTCCTGTGATACTTTTTTTCCTGCTAAAAAACTACTTGCCTTTTCCAGAAAAAAAGGCACAGGGCCAACGCCACCTGCTGATAAACCGGCTGCTATAACAATGTCTTTATCCATTAAAATATGTATCGCACTATTAACGCTGGCAATATCAAGATGGGTTCGTTTGCATACTTTTTCAAAATTAAAAAGTGAGGTTGTACCAGGCAATTCAAAATAAATTTTATCAATGTATTCATCAGCGGATTTATTCAGCGTTTTATATCCTTTAAATAATTTCCTGAGTGGTAATTCTCTTGAATTTACACCATCGCTTAGAATTATCTGTGCATCCAATGCCAAAAAGAAAATTGTAAAGTCGCCGATTGGCGAGCCATTGATAAAGTTGCCGGCAATGGTTGCCATATTTCTTATTTGGGTAGATGACACCAGTTTAATGTGCCTATTCAACAAAGGAAAATATTGCTGAAAAACCGGCGATTCCATTACATCTGTAACTGTTACAGCCGCACCCATTATACATTTGTTGCCTTGCT
>JANMVB010000631.1:0-2387 GCA_031392305.1 Ferruginibacter sp. | reverse complement strand
GAGGAGTATTGATATTGCTTACCCGCTGTGCAAAATTTTTAGCAGGTACAATGTAGATATGGAAGTACATGTGGACATTAACACCAACCCAAATTTTAAAAGCAATGATGCCCTGAAAGATGCAATGGGTTATATTATGGGAATGGGGTTTGTATTTAAAGCAAAGCCTGAAGCCTTTGCCAGCAGCAGTTGTGCTAATAAAGTGGTGCAGTAAAATGAGAGTAAAGAAGAAATTTAAAAAAATGAAAAGGTATAACAGTAAAATTAAAAATTCAATAAAAAGAAATTTAATTAAATGCAGAAAAATATTTTCTGCAGGCTAAAAATAATTATCATGGCAAAGAAGCATAAAAGCGAAAGAGAAAAGCAATTGCTTAAAACGACAGAGCAGGAGGCTGTAATTGCACAGGCTTTACATTTTTCCAGGAAAAGGTTTAAAAAATTTGAAGAGATTATTGAACAGTTGTACCAGGGCGAGGACCTGAGTTTTTCATTTTCTGACAGAAGAATATGGAAGATCAATGAATGCTTTAATAATTTTTTTGCTAAAGCAAAAGCTGCTGACAGGAAACTGTTCAGGGATGTATTGATAAAGCTTGATGAAAAAACGGAATTGGTTGCAGAGGAGTCATGCATTCAGGCACTGTGCAATATGGTGCAATACAAAACCTGCTGGAAAAAAGATCTTTTTAAATGGAAGCCTGTAACAAAACAAGGTGCAGCACAGGTAAAGGAACTGGCTTCGTACCTATTTTGTAAATATAAAACACCTGATTTTTTATACCAGGGTTTGTTTGAAACAAAAAATATGCAGCACCTTGAATGGCTGATACACCTGGGTAATGGTGGGAAAGTGAGGGAAATGAAAAAGATTCCGATTCCTTTTACACAAAAGATGTGTCATTATTTTTTAAATGCAACAGCAAAATTTTCTGTAGCTGAAGCACTCAGGTGGTCGCAGGTAAAAGGTTTAAACGGAGAGGACATACTGGCGAAAAGAATTGCTTACTCATGGATTGGTACAAAGCCTTACAGCGACGAAGCTTTTTGGGAGGGTTTTATACAATTGGTTATAAACGGCGGCATGTTTAACCTGAATAAATTAACGGAGCTGATTGATTATGTAAGAGAAGAAAAACGAGTGAATATCAATTATAGTTTAAAGGGGAGAACATTACAATCGCTGTTTAGACAGAGTGATATATGGCATAACCGTTTTGCCGGCACCAGAACCAACCAGGTTTGGAAACCAAGCGGCATTGAGGGATTCAGGACAGAAAAAAAATCGGCAATAATTGTATTGGAAGAATTAACAGAGTCGATAAAATTAAGTGAAGAAGGAAAAGCCATGAAACATTGCGTTGGGTCTTATGCTTTTTATTGTGCCAAAGGAAGGTCGGCTATTTTTTCGTTACGTAAATATTCCGGCGGCATATTGCTTGATATTATTGCGACTATAGAAGTAAGCATCCCTTTACAAAGAGTGGTGCAGGCAAAGGCGAAGATGAATAAACCTATTAGCGATGAAGCAAGAAAATACATGGAAATGTGGGCTACAAATGAAGGGTTAGAGATAAGTCCGTATGTATGATTTGAATGAAAACTCGTTAAATAATTAAGACAGCATGGTGCCCTACATTCTGGAAGCGGTGAAGGCCACGCAGAAAATTTGGGTTAACGGTTGAAGCAGATTTTTGTGACGCAGAAATAGTCTGAACCATGATCTTTATAATTCGGTTGATTTACCTGAAAATTCATTTATTTAGTTAAACCAATTTAAATCATGTTTCAGATATTTTTTTTACCGGGCAGAAGTAGTGCTATGAAGCTTCATTGGCGTCGCACTCTTGTACATTGTATCAGTGGGGATCTTTACCCACGTTGTAATGAGGGAAACAGGCACCAGCGCATAGGGATTTCCTTCTCCGGATTGTGATTATATACTGCATTTATTATTAAAAAAACGGGAGGTGTATTATGGAGAATAAAGAATTATACCCAGAGATGGCAGAGTAAATCTGGAATTACTGTTGCCGGTGAGTGCATGGGATTCTTCTACAGAATACCCTTTGCTGCCACTTTCTTCAAACTGTTTGGCACGCAGGTAAAAGGAATTTATTTCCTCTTGCGTATAACGAAAGGGTGAGGGTTGCAGCACTTCAAGAACAGCATCCAGTTGGTTTTCATTCGCTTCATCAATAAGCTTATGAATTTGTTGGCGTATTTCTGAATTCATTATGTTATGTGATTTTAATCGGTAAATGCTTCATGCAATTTACAAAAAAACCAATAGTAGGGATTGCACCTTACAAATAGTTAAAAACAAAACTAACAATCAACAAATTAAAATTAATGCCGAAAAAGCCGGTATCAAAAATTTATAAATT
>JANMVB010000582.1:0-2061 GCA_031392305.1 Ferruginibacter sp. | reverse complement strand
GTTTAACGGAGATTATATTGATACGATTGCCTTGCCCGGTGCATGGGTTTGCCGCCCTGTAATTAAAGATGATTATTTATATGCGGCAGTGTTGCAATCAGAAAAACTGCAATGGAAACAATCCGGTTTTGTAACCATACTCGATAAAAATTATAAAGTAGTTTCCAATCCCGGCGGGTCGCAACCTTTGTACGTAGATGATAAACTTTCGGAAATGTACCAGGCCACCAAACACTTTCAATACCCCCATGATGTATGCGTGGATGATGAAGAAAATTTATACATTGCCCAATGGAATTCAGGAAAAGTTTATCCTTATAAATTATCACCGGTAAGTTAAAGTTTGATACGTATGCAAAGATGGAAGGCTGTCATTTATAATATGGTTTTTGCGCTTAACTGCCTGTTGATTTTCCTGGTAATTTTTGAGGCCAGGCTTGTAGTGCCTGCATGGATACAGGTGGTAGGCCGCATGCATCCGCTGGTGGTTCATTTTCCAATTGTTTTGTTGTCGCTTTCAGTTTTCTGGGAATTATTTGCGGGTAGAAAAACACGTGAAGGCCACCATACATCAATCGGCGATGGCCTGTTATTGTTAACCTGCCTTACTGCTGTATTGAGCGCTTTAATGGGGTTGTTGCTTTCTAAAGAAGATGGCTACACGCCGGATATATTGATATGGCATAAATGGGGTGGGGTACTTATTGCTGTACTTTCCTTTGCGTGGTATGTCTTCAGGGTGCAGGTACGTGAGATGAAAATTGTAACTGCTGTAACTGCCATTGCATGTTTGATTATTGTGATAGTTACCGGCCACCAGGGCGCCAATATTACGCATGGGGAAGATTTTATTTATGCGCCGGTACTGGCAGACAGGCAACCACAACAGGTTTTATTTGACGATGCTGAAGTGTATGCAAATATGGTGCAGCCTGTTTTTCAATTGAAGTGTGCCGGTTGCCACAATGAAAAAAAAGCAAAGGGCGAATTGATAATGGCCACTGTAGCATTGCTGCAACAAGGTGGCAAGAGTGGGCCGCTATGGGATTCGGCTGAAAATGATGGTGGTTTGTTATTGCGCAGGATACATTTGCCTTTACAAAGTAAAAAACACATGCCGCCTGCGGGCAAGCCACAGCTCACTGATGAGGAAGCAACAATTATATCAAAATGGATAAGAAGTGGTGCAAACTTTTCAGCAAAAGTGAGTGAACTACCTCCAACGGATAGCCTCCGTATTATAGCTGCTGCCATGTTCAGTACCATTGAAACAGATGATTACAGTTTTGTTCCTGCGGATGATAATAAAATCAACAACCTGCACAATAATTACCGGACTGTTACACCACTTGCTACTGGCTCACCGGCATTGGGTGTTGAGTTTTTTAGTGCGGCACAATTTAATGCCAGCCAGTTAAAAGAACTGCTTGCAGTAAAGGAACAAATTGTTGCACTTAATTTAAATAAAATACCCGTAACAGATGATGACCTTAAAATAATCGGGCAATTTATTAACCTGCGTAAGCTCAATCTGTCTTTTACAAATATTAAGGGCGCTGGTTTGCAAATGCTGAAGCCTTTGAAAGAGTTAAAGCAATTGTCTTTATCGGGCACTGGTGTAAGTGCCGCCAGCCTGGCCACGCTGGCAACACTGCCAAACCTCACCCGGCTTTTTATCTGGAGCACACCGGCGCAAACAGAAAACCTAGCCGCCATTAAAAAGCAGTTAAAGAATACCAGCATTGAAACCGGCTTTACCGGTGACACCATAAAAATAAAATTAAATGAGCCACTGGTACAGAATGAAGAAGATGTGTTGCTTGAGCCCATGCCTTTGAAATTAAAACACTTTATAAAAAATGTTTCCATCCGCTACACTACCGATGAATCAGAGCCAGACAGTATAAAATCGCCGGAGTATAAAGCAGGTGTAATGATTGACAGGAGCATGACGGTAAAAGCAAAAGCGTTTAAGCCTGGCTGGTATAGCAGTGATATAGTTGAGAGATCTTTTTTTAAAGCCGGCTATAAAATTGATTCGATACAATTGCTGAAAGCACC
>JANMVB010000580.1:0-18485 GCA_031392305.1 Ferruginibacter sp. | reverse complement strand
AAAATAGATTTTAGAATGCTACATTCTTTTGGTGTAGGAATAAGGGTAACTCATTTTAAAGATGATTAAAATAAATAAAG
Organism: Ferruginibacter sp.; assembly: GCA_031392305.1. Lineage (GTDB taxonomy): Bacteria > Bacteroidota > Bacteroidia > Chitinophagales > Chitinophagaceae > Ferruginibacter. Next base: position 18,405 of record JANMVB010000580.1, on the reverse strand, counting down.
TTAATGCGGATGTCTTTATTGTGGATTATTTATATGGTAATTAAAGTTACCCATAGGTATGCGGTACAAGTGAGTGACACAACGATGCTGACAAATGCTTCTCAGTTGGTGCAACAGAAAAAATTAAGGTGTGAAAAGTTTATATTATTGCTTCGTATTTTTCTAAAAATTTTTTGAAAACAGGCAGGTGGAGTAATACTTTGTCGAAGAATAGAATGCCTGTAATTGCACATGCTATGCCTGCCAGTACATCTATTATATAATGGTGGCTTGTATATATGGCTGCAAACCAAATTCCCAGAGTAACGGTTAGGAATACCAGGTTGAGCCAACCAGTTTTTTTTCTGATGCCATAATACAAAACGATGAGGGGATAGGATGAATGTAATGAGGGCATGGCTGCAAATACATTTGAACTTTTTTCGTACAAATTGTGGAATATCCTGACATTAAAAAAATCGTCGAAATTATGCAAGCCGGCTGTGTTGCCAATGGTGCCCGGGATAAACGCTGTGCCATGCTTTTGAAAATACCAGGGCGGTGCTGCAGGATATGCATAATAAATAATGAAGCCAATGAGATTTACCAATACAAAAGTGAGGGAGAAATGAAGAAAGAGGGTTTTGTGTTTAAAAAATAAATATGCTGCAAAGGCCAGTGGTACGGGTATCCAGCAAAGGTAAAATATTCCTGCAGCGATGTTGAGCCAGGTGGCATTATTTTGTAACCAATACTCATTAGGTGTAATTATATTTCCATTGTGGCTGAAGCCAAAAAGAAATTTCTCTGCATTATATAATTCGGCAATGCGTACATGATTAAACCTGTAGTTAGGAAATGCTTTCATGTAATCGAACAAAATCCAATATACAATGAAGATAGAAAATGCAATGATAAATTTTTTGCTACCAGCTGATAAAAAAAAACATGCATTAAATAAACCAACCAATAAAAGCTGATCTGTTTTAAAACCAATTAATAAAAATGAAAATAGCAGGTAGGCGGCAGAAAGTATCGAAGCAATTAAAATATTTTTAGCTGAGTATAACCCGGTGCTTTCTTTGTTCTTCAACTTTTAGTTGGTTGCTTTTTAAAATCGGATTTTAAAATTACATCCCATAAGGATGAACTTACGCCATATCCTTTGGAAGCATCCTGGTAGTGGTGCAACATATGGTGCTGCTTGATATTTTTTAAGATGGGGCTTTTAAAATTATGGTGATGCATTGCATAATGCAACATATCGTACACAAGGTATCCTAATAAAAAACCTGGGAAGAAAGCAAATAAAAATGTTTTTTGCAGAAACAGGGAAAAGAAAAAATAGAACAGGGTTGCTAATGGGATACTGGCAGATGGCGGCATTACCAATCTCATTTTATCACGTGGATAATCATGGTGTACGCCATGAAATATGAAATGTATTTGTTGTCCAAATTTTGAAGTTGGATGATAGTGAAATACAAAACGGTGTAGAAAATATTCTGTGATGGTCCAGATAATAAGTCCACCTAAAAAATGCAACGCAAATGGGGCCAATGTAATTCCTCCTGCGAATGAATTATAGCAAAAAAATAATATCACAGGAATGAAAATATACAAGGGTACAGTGAAATGAACCTTTGATAAACTATTAAATAAATTACTTTTAAATAGTTTAATAGATTCTTCCGAATTTGACACGTAATTTTTTTTCATCTTAACTTGTAATTAATTCAGGGATTGTCAAATTTTTAATCTTTCTTTTACAACAGACCGGCTGGTGGGTTCTATGCCTGATAATTCAATATATTCAATATTTGGCGACCAAAAAGAACCTCCACTTATTTTTAGAAATATCCTTGTAAGGATTACTTTTTTCTTGTTGATATTTGTATAAACATAAAACTTATTATCCAGTCCGGGCTCCAAATACATTTTGTACTTTTTATATGATACAAAGCTAAGCTCATATCTGTTATTTGAAAGTTTTTTTGATTTGATCCCGTAGGCAAATTTTCGCTGGATATAACTCAACTCCTGTTGTTGCCCTTTCTCCTGGTATCTGATCCAAAATTCATGGATGGGATTTTCGTAATCAAAAACACCATTTTTATAATTAAGTTCATACACAATTGTATTTTCATTAGAGGTACGCTGCAGATAAAATAATTGGTTGCTGTTACCTGTTGGTACAGGAAAACCATTTTGAGCTTTACCAGTAAATAATAACCCGGTAAGGATGAGTATAAATAATATAGATTTCTTTAAAAACATATTCTTTTACTTTCTTCTGTCTTTTTCATCTAAAGCTTTTTTTGCTTCAACCAGTCTTTTAAATGCAGTGATGTTTGTAAGTACAGCCATTATTGTAATTGGCATGGTAAATACTGACATTGTTTCAAACAACTGGTAGTTGGTGCCGGGGATAAAAAATTTGAAATCTCCGCCTAATAAGTATCCTGTAATACCACATGCTAATGCTGCCATTCCTGTAAGTACAACACGTTCTGGCCGTTGCATGAGGCCACCCTTATTTTGTATGCCAAGGCCTTCGCTCCGGGCCCTGGTATAACTTACCATCATTGAGCCTATTAGTGCAATAAATGCAAATAGCGAACTGAAAAAATAATGGTGCGCAACAAGGTAATAACAAATGCCAAGAAACATAATAAGTTCACTGTACCTGTCGAGTACTGAATCAAACAAGGCACCAAATGTTGAACTCATATTTCCCAATCTTGCTACCTGCCCGTCAAGCATATCAAACAGCCCGGCGAATAATATTAGTGCACCTGCCCAGCCAACATACGACAGGTCGCCACGGTTACCTTGTTCTGCACCCTTGATAAAAATGATGGCAACGCCTATATTTAGTATCAACCCGGTGATGGTAACAATATTAGGAGTGAAGCCCAATTTTATCAGCCATTTAACCAGTGGATTTATAACTAAATAAATCCCTTTTTGAAGTTTGTCCCTTATTAGTTCCTGTGCCATAAAAAATATTTTTAGTTAAAAATCAAACCTGATCTTTGTCCTGATACCCCATTTAGCAATATCAGGATTATCCAGGTAGGTAACACGTTTAACAATGTCAACCCTTAGTAACCTGAATATATTAGCTATACCTACACTCATTTCTATATAAGGTTGGCGGTTGAGCGCAAAAGTAGTTTGCTTTCCAATAGTACCATCTTTAGGAAAATTAAAAAGGTCCTGTGTTTTTGCCGGATCATTTTCATCCCTAACCCCACCATATAAAATTTTAAAACTGGCAACTTCACGAAGCTTTAATTTTTTAATAAGCGGAATTTTATTAAAGAAAAAACCATTAAAATAAAAGTCCAGGTTTGTTGCTGCAAATTTATCACTTACAAACTCCATAAAATTCATCAGGTTGTATGAATAAATCTGGTAGGCATAAGTTTGGTTAGCCCTGTGTATAGTAAGTAAAGGGAAGGGTAGTTTCCCAAAAATATATCCGCCTTCTACCAATACATCAGCATATCCTAGCTGGGAAAGGTAAAATCGCTTTTCCATGCTCAGGTTTACGTTTTGATAATTGTATTCACCCTTCAATAATCCCTTTATACCTGCAATAAAACGTACTTTAAAAACAGGGTATTTATTTATTATTGGGATACGGTAATTTTTACCCTGGTAAAACTGTTCATTGGGGGCCCACCTTAATTCGCCTGAAAATTCAGATGTAGTTACATCTTGTATAAAGGTATTGTCGTCGGTTTTTTGATAGGTAATATCACCGGCTGGGGTTTGTTTCCAGTTTTTAAACCCAAATGTATAGCGGATGTTTTTTCCAAACTCCCTCACATATTCTGCTTTTAAAAAGTTGTTATAGAGCCATTTATTATTGTTACCTCTTTTAAAGGATAACAATAGATTGTCCTCGTTGGTAAAAAGTAATTCCTGCCCCGGTATTTTAGTATCGTATTGATAACTTACCCTCAGGTAATTGAGGGGGAAAGAATAAATGGATTTGTGATTAAATGAATAAGTTGCTGCAGCCAGGTATTTAAGTTTTTTATCTTTAAAGCCATACGCAAAGTAATTATCAAAATATAGGAAATTACTAAACTTTGGTGTGGTCCTTCCACCAACCCTTAACTTAAATCCTTCTACCGGGTTAAAGCTATAAAAGGTGTTCATATTGCCTAATTCCCATTTGCCGAAAGATTTGTAACCAGAAAATAACAGCGTAACTATTTCGCCAAACCTTTTAAAAGAGCGCATGTTTTTAAGGCTGTCAATATTATAATAAGCTTTTGTTTCTACAGTGGTTAGTGGGCTATGCCTGCTGGTAATCCAAAAACTATCGGGTGGTGCAGTGGCATATGTTTTTACAACCAGGTCTTTACCATTGTAAATGCTATCGGGGGCAGGTTGATTTATTTGAAAGTTTTTGAAAGAAACAGTCCTTTCCCCCATCACCCCTCCTGATGCATTTTTTGTAAGGGCGAATTCAGCCAACATACTGCTTTTAATAACATGGTACCTGCCATCATCGGCTTTTTCAAAATCCTGGTTAATCCTAAGTTCCCTTGTCCAGTTAAGGTTTGCATTCTTGCTGATCGTCATGCTTATTTTTTGTACCCCGTATTTACCATCAAGAGTGATAAACATGGTGCCTCTGAAAAGAAGGTCATTAGGGTTTTTTGGGGTAAAATATAATTTCACCAGTTTTATACCATCAACTTCCACCGTATCCCTAATATAGTACCTGTAAAATGTAGGTCCCATATCAGCGATAGGGCTTAAAAATTGCGTAGTAAGAATTGTTACATTGTTATCGTAAATATTGATATCCGAGTAGAGGCGGCTAAGATATTGGCTAATGCCATTGTCATCCAGAAAATCACCATAATTCACTTTCTTTTGCCCAAGCAAAATTGTTTTATCTTTTTCAGGATCTTTTTTCAGGTACCTGTCAGATAATTTTTCTTCCAGGTAAATTGGTAACAACGATTTACCTTCTATCGTAGTGCTGTCAATATTTTCGAGAATGAATTTATAATTACGGAAAAGCCTGTTTTTAATAAGTTTTTCGGGCTTGTTAGTTAAAGAAAGGGAAAGCTTTTCATATTGCTGGTAGTTAACAAAATCATAACTGGTAATCCTGTTATTTTTTTTATTATCTATTACCAGGTCAATCAGTTCAACAGCAGGGTTGTCCCTGTTTCTGTATTTACCCCTTTTCTTAGTTTTTACCACCACTCCCTTTAAGGCATCCTTCAATTCAAGCTCCACATTTATAATTTGTTCTTTTCCAGCAACTATTTTCCTGGTTAAAACTTTATAGCCAGTAAAAGAAAATGAAATGCTACTTAGCTTATCTCTATAAGTGATGATGGAATAGCTTCCATCTTCCCCTGTGTTTACTCCTTTGCCGCCTTCAAAATATATGCTTACAAATTGTAGTGGTTTCATGGTAATTGCATCCTTTACAAACCCTTTTACAATTGTTTGGGATTTTGTAAGTAAACCAACAATCAACAGTGTAAATAATATCCCGCCTCGTATCAATATTTTAAATCTTTTCATCATCTTCTTCTATATTTTTAAAAACATATTTTTTTTGTATAGGGTAATTATATGCAACAGCAACAAATAGAGATGTTGTTACTTTTGCCGTCATATAGAAAAGCCCCGCAAATCGAATTAGCAAATAAACCCCCAAAGCATTTAGAATCAAATTTCCTGTCCAGGTTAACAAATATTTTTTACCCTGGTAAAATACAGGTGAATCGACAGATTTAAAAACCCAGCGGCGGCTGATTAAAAAATTAATGATACCGCCAAAAACTGTTCCTGTAATGCTGGCATTTACAGCGTCGAAATGTAAAAAATGCTTAAATATAAATGTGACCAGGTAATCACATAAACTTGCAGTGAGGGAAGCTACGTTGGCTTTTAAAAATGTTTTCATTTAGCTGAATTGTACGCTACCAATATCAACAACTGAACTATTATTAGTGCATATATTCCTGCCAGTATATCATCGGCCATTACTCCCCAACCCCTTGGTAAACTTTCTAACTTTCTTATACCAAGTGGTTTTACAATATCAAAGAACCTAAATGCAATAAGGCTTACTAAAAGATAAAAAATATTATGCGGTACAAATAACAATGCGATTGCCATACCTGCTATTTCATCAATCACTACCTTACTGCTATCTTTTCCCCAATTACCATCTGCTACATTCGAACTCCAGGTGCCAATTAAAATTATTACCAGGGTTAATAATACCTGCCAATAACTTTCTTTAAAACCAACCGGTAAAAAAAACCATAGTATACAATACACTACTGCTGCAATTGTACCGCCACCCTTACCTACGTATCCTATACCTCCTGCGGATGCAACCAGTAAATGAAATTTTATCACAATGTTTCTACAAGCTCCTGGTAATAATCCAATCCAAGATGTGTTATTAAATCTTCACCCATAATATGGCGTAAAGTATTTTGCATCTTCATCAGTTGTTTAAAAATATCATGCTCCGGGCTTAGCTCAGGCAAAGTTTGTGGCGATTTAAAATAAAATGACAACCACTCCTGTATGCCACTCATTTCCGAACGCTTGGCAAGGTCAAGAAATAGTGCAAGGTCCAGCACAATTGGTGCGGCTAAAATAGAATCCCTGCATAGGAAATTTATTTTTATCTGCATAGAGTAACCCAGCCAGCCAAAGATGTCAATATTATCCCAACTTTCTTTATTATCACCATGAGGCGGATAATAATTGATCCTTACTTTATGATACAAGTCCCCGTAAAGTTCCGGATTAAGCTCTGGCCTGAAAATTTCATCCAGCACACTTAGTTTTGAAACCTCTTTTGTTTTAAAATTATCAGGATGGTCCAGCACATAGCCATCCCTGTTACCGAGGATGTTTGTAGAGAACCAACCACGTACACCCAATGCCCTTGCATGCAAGCCGGGGGCCAGGATAGTTTTCATCAGCGTTTGGCCGGTTTTAAAATCTTTTCCTCCAATGGGTGTTTGCGTTTCTTTTGCCAACTCAACCAGGGCCGGAATATCACAGGTTAAATTAGGTGCTCCGTTTGCAAATGGCACACCGGTTTTAATGGCAGCATAAGCGTAAATCATGCTCGGGGCAATCAGGCTTTCATTGTTTTTTAAAGCAGCTTCAAACTTTTCGATACTGCTGTGTATATCTGTTGATTCAATGTATTTTTCTGTACTGCCGCACCATACCATTACAACACGGTTACAATTATTCTCCCTTTTAAAATTTTCTATGTCTTCAATCACCTGCATTGCCAGGTCATATTTTGTTGCACCTTTCTTTACATTTACACCATCCAGGTTTGATACATACGATCTGTCAAAAACTGCTTTCATTGGTTTAATAGCTTCCAGCTCTGTTTTAATAGACTGCAACAACGGAAGGTCAAGTACTTTTGCATTCAGTGCTGCTTCATACACATTGTCTTCATAAATATCCCATCCGCCAAACGCTATATCGTTCAGGTCTGCCAGTGGTACAAATTCATTAATTTTTGGAAACCTGTCTTCCGTTCTTTTTCCCAGGCGGATATTACCCATTTGAGTAAGCGAACCAATTGGTTTTGCAATACCTTTTTTTACAGCTTCCACGCCTGCAATAAAAGTGGTAGCAACGGCACCCAACCCTGGAATCAAAATGCCTAATCTTCCCTCAGCAGAAATTATCTCTTGTTTCATATTGTTTGTTTTTTAAATAAATTTTTTAATAACAGGTTTAATAAATTTTATTATGTAACCAGCAGAAGTAATACTTGGCAGCATCGTTGTGTCACTCCCTTGTACCGCATACCAATGTGGGTCTTTACCTACGTTGTATCAATTAAAATGAAGCCGTCATTACAGTCATTTTCATATCCACAAATCTGTATTTTATTTTTAAGAACTAATTGTATTAATTATCCTTTCTGATGCAACTTTACGCTAACTTATTTTGCGCCTTTACATATCTGGTAGATAAAGCCCCACATTGGTATATCGTACAAGAGGGCGATGCAACGATGTTCATCAAAGAAATTTAGCCCGGACAAAAAACCTAATTTGCATTTTTTCTTTGCTAATTATTAATACTTATAAATACTATATCCACTTGTTTTTAGTGTACCATGCTACTGAATCTTCGAGCCCTGTTTGTAAATTAAATTTGGGCGAAAATTGTAACTCAGCTTTTGCTTTTTTTATATCACAAATCCAATTGATTGCAGCAAGTTCATGCAACTTTTCCCTGTTGATAACCGAAGGTTTTTTTAGTAATCCGTAGGTAGTTTCAAGTATATATGCCAGCGACTTCACCAGGGGCATCGGTATATGAAAACGAACTGCTTTTTTCTTTAGAATTTTTTTTACAATATCCGAAAACTGGTACCTGTTATAACTATTGCCATCGGTAATATTATATATGCCTAATGCGTGGGTATTAAACAGCGCTTTTACTGCCACATCAGCTACATCCCTTGCATGCACAAAACTTAGGTTTTGTATAATTTTTCCTATGTATGGATCCAAACCATTATTTACAGTTTTAACCATAATAAATAATTCTTTATCCCTTGGGCCGTAAACAGCGGTAGGCCTTAATATTGCAGCGGGTATTGGTATTGAAGCAAGGTATTCTTCTGCAAGTAATTTGCTTCTTCCATAAGCAGTAACAGGCTTTGGTGTGGTTGTTTCTACAATTTCGCTATCCGTTTGCAGTAGTGGCCCCACTGCAGCAAGGCTGCTTATAAAAACAAATTTTTTAAATGCACCACCTAAATTTTTTGCGGCTTTTGCAAGGTTTAATGTGTAAGTAGCATTTACATAATTGTAAGCGGCTTGCTTTATAGCCTTCGTTATTCCTGCAGCATGAATAATGTATTCAATGTTGTTTTCTGCTAATTGGTTGGTTAAATCCTGCACATCATCATAATCGAGGTACACATATTTAACCGGCAAATTCTCCAGGTGTTTAACATCGCTGTTCTTTCGAACGGCAGCATATACTTCCATGCCTTGTTCAATTGCTGCACTTACTATGTGGTATCCTAAAAAACCACTTGCCCCCGTAACCAATACATGCTTGTTCATATTGCTTTTTCAAAAATCCGGTATCGCTTATATATCGTTGCGTTAAGGTTTTTCAGTCCTTTATTCATCATCTCATTATTTTCCAGTATCCACGAAGCTTCTCCACCGGTAATTTTTTTATCAATTGCTTTTTGTATAATTTCTGCATAGAAATAAGCTTCCACACCCACTTTCCTGAATTCTTCATTTACGCCCAATGCTATAACCCTTACATAATTTATCTTTTTAATGCCCAGCAATAATTTAAAAATGCCGGTAGGAAATAGCCTGCCCCTTTTAATTTTAATCAGCACCTGGTTTATATCCGGAATTGCAAGTGCAAAACCTATCACTTCGCCATCTTTTTCAGCAAGCATACAAAAATCTTTGTCTAGTATCATTTTGAGGTCCTTGGCTAGGTATTTAAATTCATCATCCGTCATGGGTACAAAGCCGGTGTTTGCCTGCCATGCCGCATTGTACACTTTTAAAATTTTTTGTACCTCGTTCTTAAAATCCTTTAGGTTAATATTGCGGACAGTGATATTTCTTGCCTCAAATCTTTTACGCAATGCTTCCTTAAGCTGTATCGTTCTTTTATCAACTGATACTGTTGGAAGGTTATAAGCAAACAGGTCAAATTTTTTCAGGAACCCATTAGCAGTTAATAGTGACTGATAATAAGGTTTATTATACGTCATCATTGCAACTGGTGGAGAGTCGAACCCTTCTATTAACAATCCGGCCGGATCGTTGGTTGAAGGATTTACCGGCCCAATCATTGTATTAACCCCTTTACTTAATAGCCACTCTTTTGCTGCATCTATAAGTTTTGAAGCAACTTCGCTTTCATCATATATATCAAAGAACCCAAAAAAACCATCCAGCCTTTTACTAAAAGCATTATGATTATTATTTAATATCGCAGCAATTCTTCCCCTTATTTTTCCATCCCTGTAAGCCAGGAAACACTGAATAAAAGAATGGTTATGAAAAGGGTGTTTGCCTGGTGTTAATACATCCCGTTGTGCAATGTGCAATTCGGGAACATAGTTTTTATCACCTTCAAATAATGCATGCGGAAAATCAATGAAGGCTGCCAGTTCACTCTTTGTAGCAACCTGCTTTATTTCAATCATGCTCTCTCTTTATTTAACTGCGGCACTTTTAATTTGAACGATACCTTTTTTATCTTTTCTACTGCGTAGTCAATTTGTTTAAATGAATGCGTAGCCATCAATGAAAAACGGATCATAGATGAATCATTGTTTACTGCAGGGGATACTACCGGGTTTACAAATATTCCTTCGTCCATAAGCATTTTAGCCATCAGGAAAGTCTTTTCATTGTCCCTTACAAATATTGGTATAATGGGTGATTCAGTCATGCCAATATCAAATCCTGCTTTTGTAAAAGCATCCAACGCATAATGGGTATTCTGCCAAAGTTTTTCAATTCTTTGAGGTTCTTCCTTTAGCACATTTAATGCGGCCAAAGCACTTGCAGTAGCTGCCGGCGATATGCTTGCACTGAACATGAGTGAACGGGCATGATGTTTCAGGTATTCAATAACCGGTTTATCTGCCGCTATAAACCCACCAATAGAAGCAAGGGATTTACTGAAAGTCCCCATGATCAGATCTACCTTATGGGTAATATTAAAATGTGCTGCAGTACCCTGGCCTGCTGGCCCTAATACACCAAGAGAATGTGCATCATCTACAAATACGGCGGCATTGTATTTTTTAGCAAGGGCAGTTATTTCATTTAATTTGGTGATATCGCCTTCCATACTGAAAACACCATCCGTTGCAATTATTTTGAATGCTTCTAATGGAACAGAAGCCAATAATTTTTCGAGATGGGCCATATCACCATGGCCAAACTTATATAATTTGGAAAATGATAAACGGGCGCCATCAATGATGCAGGCATGATTTAATTCATCAGAAAAAAGAAAATCATTTCTACCTCCCAGTGCAGATATAACTCCAAGGTTCACCTGGTAACCGGTACTAAAAACCAGTGCTGATTCTTTTCCCACAAACTGGGCGAGTGCTTCTTCCAATTCTAGGTGAAGATCAAGCGTGCCATTCAAAAATCTTGATCCGGCACAGCCACTACCATATTTATCTATGGCTTTTTTTGCAGCATCTTTTACCACCGGATGGTTTGTAAGGCCGAGGTAGCTGTTGGAGCCAAACATTAAAACTCTTTTCCCATCAATAATAACCTCGGTATCCTGGTCAGATTCCAACGGCCTGAAAAATGGATAAATGTCTGCAGCTTTTAATTTATCAACTGTTTTAAAAGCCATTACCTTGTCAATCAGTGTTTTATTACTCATTGTGTTGTTTTAAAGTGTTTTCTTAAGCTTGTTATCTATTGAAAAATAGAAATATTTAAGTTGGTAAACTTTTATTTTTTATAAAGTTAATCAGTATAGGCTTTTGTTATTTGCATTTTTGTTGAATTCTTGCCAATACACACATACAGGTTTCAAGATCTTTTTGATCTATTCCTTCCTTTAATATTTGATCGTGGCCGAGAAATTTATAATGCATCTCATCAATGATTGCTTTGCCCGTTGATGTAAGTTCAATTACATTTTTTCTTCTATCTCCTAAAACCGGCAATCTTTTTACAAATCCTTTTTCTTCTAATATATCAATGGAACGTAGAATAGCTGATTTGGTTTTATCCATCACAGCGGCAATATCCTGCTGTATCATTTCTTTTGTATTGCTTCGGGAAATATAATAAAGAACCCCCATTTGCTCAAATGTAATATCATGCGTAAGATTTGAAAATGTTCCATTGATCGTTTTTAACAGGAGCTTTCCTGTATGTACGATCATAAAACCCAATGTATCCGGCATTTCTTTGCAGTCCATATATCAATAGTTGCGTAGTAAACTGTTGCAAAACTAATAGTATTAAATGACAGTAAAAAAATAATTTTAGAATTTAGTAGTATTTATTTAAATTTTTTTCTCTTGTTTCAAACTAATATAAATAATTTATCATGGTTTATCAATCAGACGTATTTAAGGCACATAAACTTTAAATTTTTATTTTTTTATTTAATGCTATGAATATTATTAAATAAAGAAAATTTTTTTCAAGCAATACTATAGTAATGTATAACCAATGCCAACATCAACATTTTTCCGGAATTATTTCAAAGTTCAATTATTTAGATTTTTACAGGCGCAAAGATATTCGTTTGCATTTTTTTTGAAATACCGTTCATACAACAAATATTGTAAGCGCATTTGCTTTTACCCCTTTTGAGTTAACAGTTGATAAAAGTAGAAAAAGCAGAAGCTTATTTAAATAAAAAAACCAATAAACAGGATTTTTATAAACCCTGTTTATTGGTTAACTTTTTATTGAATGCTTCTTTTGTAATTAAATGCTAAAACGTCAATTATTTGCAATAATTACCCAATTGCTTCCATCACTTTGTAACGTTACATATTTCCATTTAACCGTTAAATTAGTATACGTATTATTTTCATCAATTTTTTGTGTGCCATTTGCATAAAGAGTTAATGAACCGATTCCTGCACCAACTCTTTTAATCGTGTATATTCTTCCTGTTATATTAATTGCAGATGGCAAATAAATATTTCTGTTGGAGCTGCCGCTCATGCTCATTAAAAAGGTACTATGGGCATCGGTCAGTATTACATTATTATCGGTGGTGGTAGCAATTGCAGTTGCAATTGCACCGTTAATTTGTAACCTGCTGCGGGGTGAGGTTACACCTACTCCAACATTACCCACACTGTCTATTACCATTCTTTCAATATTGTAAGTACGAAAGCGTACACTGGCGTTATTAATACTGCCTAAAAACTGGTTACCGGAGTTAATAGCATTATTACCTTCAGTAGCCCATGCTGACCCTGATACAAAACTAGCTACAGTTCTTTTCTTCAATACCCCGGCTGCTGTTGCAGTTACAATTTCATCAGTTGCTGACCCTGTTGCTAAATTAGTTGCAGTAATACTGCCGTTGAACGTTTTGTCTCCGGCAAAAACCTGTGCATCGGTTGTTACTAAACCTCTTGCCGTTGTAGATGCATCAGGAATATTTAAAGTATGCGTTGAGCCCGTGGATGCAATATTAAAATTGGTTCCTGCATTGCCGGTTGCAAAAGTTTGTGTACCTGTTGTTAACCCATTTATTGAAGTAATAGAACTTCCGGAAAATAAAAGAGGCGTCCATACCGGGGAAGTAGTAGTGCCTGTATTTACTTTAAATACGTTATCAGTAATGCTATATATTAATAAACCATTGGCAGGTGAAGGAATAGAATTTTGCTGGGTTGTTGTCATACGGGGAGTTAAAAAACCTTTGGTGGTACTGCTCACATCCAGCATGGCACTTGTATCAGGTAAACTACCCATTTCATTAATTGCTATATTCTGGGCATAAAATTTTGGTGTAAAAATAAACTGGGCAAACACCAGCATTATAAAGGAAAATTTTTTCATGTTTTTGATTTTAGATTTATTGGTAGTAGTAATCTTGTATTTAGTTTTCTAACTTAATTATTCAACAATCACTTTTTGAGTTGAATGATTATTATCCTGTCCGATAATTTCCAAATTGTAAATACCAGCAGGTAATTTAGCACCGGTATTAAATGATTGGGACATGTTGCCTCCATTGTTTTTAAAACTGCTGATGTATAGCACTTGCCCAATTGTATTTGATAACCTTACGTGGTAAATACCTGCAGCCTGGTTCTTTATAATTAAATTGATAATGTTACCTTTTATTGGATTGGGGTAAATGCTGAAGCCATCACTGCTTTTATCCGTAGCTACTTTCACAATTGCACTGTATTTAATCTCTCCGCTTCTGTCATAAATTTTTATTCTGTAAAAATTATTTCCCTGCAACGCATTAACGTCTAACCAACTGTAACTATTGTTTGCATTATTTGTGCCCCTTACAAATATTGTTTCAACTTTTGTAAACACACTTGCATCAGATGATTTTTCAACATCGTATTTAATAATATTGATTTCATTTTCTACTTTCCAATCCACTGAGATGTTGCTGTTTTTTTGATAAGCCACTACACCCGTAAGCGTTACCGGTAGGGGAGTGATAGATTTAAAAACAATTTTAAACCTGTTGGCTGCCGATGAAGCCGCATTGCCGGTTACTGTAAAATTTACTTTTGTAATTCCTGAAAGATTAATGATTGTGCTGGAATTAAGATAACTGTCAATTAACAATCCCATAATATCAGGCTGTTGCAAACCTTCTGCTGTAAATTCAAATTGATAATTTCTTTGAACCATTTTTGTCATTTTAAAATACAAAGTATCATCAAAACCAAGTGCTGGTCTTCTCTCAGCAGCAAGTGATAATGCAGATCTTAGTATAGCAAGGTTTTCATTGATATTTGAAAACTTTAAAGCGTCATCACGGTCAACACCTTTTGTGTACATATCGTCAAATTCAGCAATAACGCCATCAGCCAGCACTGTACTTCCGTTTGCTTCTAACAAATTAAGTGTAGTGCGTATTGATCCGGCACCTTGACCTGTAATACCATTGGGTGATTGTGGCTTAAATACCATGTTATTATTGTTACCTGATTTACTGCTTTCATTAAACACAATTGACGCTGCACCTGCTTCTTTTGTTTCTACAAAAAATGCCTGGCCCGACTGTAAATCTTTTGTTTGATTGCTGGCTAAAACAGATTTCACATAAATGCCATCATTATTTAAATCGTCCATCATTACATATCCTCCCAGGCTATTAAGTGTAGGGTCCCAAACATAAAATCTCTTTACCAGGTTGGTCCTTGATACTTTATCAAAATCAATAGGGGAGGCATAAGGGTTTCCAATAAGGGTATAACCATTGGCAATTGCAGAAGCCGTAAAAGTTTGTGTACCGGTTTGTAAAATGCCGGTACTGTTCAATGTTGTGGTATTAGTGATGGTTACATTCGTATTGTTAGGGTTACGGTCGCCCCTTACAAATATAAAATAACCGGTGTTATCTGCTTTGCCGGTATTGCCTTTCGAAATGGCAACATGCGTGTTCGTTACATTTGCAAACGACTGGGTAGCCGTTGTAAAAGTCATCATTGAAATATTGTTATAGCTACTTGCGTCAATCCCATTTCCGGCAGCTCCGCTTGCATTTGGCCCTGTAACAAGTGTACCCTTACCAACAGTATAAACGCCACTGTTTTGCCATGTTTTAAATATTGTGTTTGAACTGGTAACCGGTGCAGTTAGTAACCGCCACGCCCTTTTAGATGGCATGTACCTTTCAACATGTGCTTTTCCAATTATCTTGCTGCTGTTTGGTACTACGTCAACTCTTGCTGTTAATGCTGCATCCGATTTTAAAGTAAGGTTACTATCAGTGTATAAATTTCCACCACTAACATTTAGCACATTTTTTACCCACACGGTAGATTTTAATGCTACTCCATAACCAGATTTTATTACTGATAAATTATAAAATGTAGTAAGGTTATTTCCATCAACATGTGCGTTGGTTGTATCAGTATTTCCTGTAAATTTTACTGTACTTGTAGAGGCAGTAAACGAACCATTATTTTTTAAAGCAGCATTGTTTATAACCATACTAACATTACCATTCATTACCAGGCTGCTGCGGGGGTTAATGGTAATACCTTGTCCGTTTACTAAAATTGTAGCAAAACTGCAAAGCGTTACACATATCAACTGTAGAAAATATTTTATAAACGTTGTAGCATATACTTTATTAATTGTATCGGCTTTTGTTTTTGAGTAAAAATTTTCCATAAACTTAATTTCAGAGGGGTGAATGTTTTTTCTTGTATTTCCTTTTATTCCAGTTTTATGCCATTAAAATTTAAATTGGTAATCAAGTGGTTATATAAAACCCGGCAATCGGTAATTCCTTTTAAAAGAATAGTTTTCCAGATTATAGAATCTTTCCGGTAAATAATTTATCCAATTTGTGAAATTAGACACTGGCTTTTAAACCTATTTACTAAAAAAATTTTTTTTTGCCCCGGCAATAAAACTATGATCAACATCGTTGCGTCGCACTCTTGTACCGCATACCTGTGTGCAGCTTTAATCACGTGCTCTTGTTCACACAGCAATTTTACACATCATCATAAATGCTCAAAATGCGTTTGTTGCTTTCATTAATACTTCTAAAAAATAGCGGTTATGGTTTAGATAAAAATTCAACGATATTTCAAAAACATCATCAGTTTTTTATATAGCATTTATTCAGATCATAAGCGCTTAATTAAAATGCTAAATTGCAGCCAACAAAACAAAAGCATGAAGTATTATATCATTGCAGGCGAAGCAAGCGGCGATCTACATGGCAGCAATCTCATTAAAGAATTATTAAAGCTTGATGCAACCGCAGCTATCCGTTGCTGGGGTGGCGATAAAATGCAGGCGGCAGGCGCAACCCTTGTTAAGCATTATAGTGAACTGGCATTTATGGGCTTTGTAGAAGTCATCAAAAACCTTCGTACTATTTTTAAAAACCTTGCTTTTTGTAAACAGGATATTTTATTAAATCAACCCGATGTATTGATACTGATAGATTACCCGGGCTTTAATTTACGCATATCTGAATGGGCAAAAAAAAACGGGCTAAAAATTATCTATTACATTTCACCACAGGTATGGGCCTGGAAGGAGAGCAGGGTAAAAGGTATTAAAAGCAACGTAGATAAAATGCTGGTGATTTTACCTTTCGAAAAAGACTTTTACAAAAAATGGGATTATGAGGTAGAATATGTAGGTCATCCATTGGTGCAGGTTGTTGAAGAATGCAGGCTCATAAATCCTGCATTGCAATTAAATGAACCCAACATTTCTATTTCAAAATCTGCACCTGTTCAATCAAAAATAATAGCCTTGTTACCAGGTAGCAGGCAGCAGGAAATTTTGAAAAAACTTCCGTACATGCTTGAAGTAAGCAAGCACTTCCCCGATTATGTTTTTGTAGTAGCAAAGGCACCCGGCATTGAAGATAGTTTTTATGATCAATTATTAAAACCATACACCAACGTTTCATCAGTATCTGCCCAAACCTATCCTTTATTGAATAATGCTACCGCCGCATTAGTAACCAGTGGCACCGCCACTTTAGAAACAGCGTTGTTTGGTGTACCGGAGGTAGTTTGCTATATGGGCAGTAATATTTCTTACCAAATTGCAAAGCGGTTGATTAAGATCAAATATATATGCCTCGTTAATTTAATTATGGGTAAAGAGGTAGTAAAAGAACTTATTCAACATGAGCTTACCGTTGATAACCTGGTAAAAGAATTAAATGCTCTTTTATTTGATGAAGAAAAAAAACTACAGTTAAAGGAAGACTACAGGTTGTTAAAGGAATTGCTAAGCAAAGGAGGCAATGCTTCGGCAAATGCAGCGAAAAGTATTTACAATTTTATGAAAACTTAAAATTTTGTAACTCTTCAGTTCCAAAAGTACCGGCTAGATGTAAGGCGTTCAAAACGTTATTGCATTTTTGAGAGTGGTATCAATAACAGACCTTAGAATGGCGAATAGATTTGCAGTTCGAGCGTTTTAAATTGACCTGATATTTTTTGTTTTACCCTGATATTTCGGATAGCTCTTTCCGGGCCATTGTTATCGGTGATACATTTGATTGCAGTAAAAAATAAAGTGTCCGGTGGGCAGTTAAAAATTTTGCATAGAATGTCACTGCACTTGAAGGGGTGAACGAATTTTTTTTGGGGTTGCGTACAACAACGATATTTAATTGCCTGTAATATCTTTTAGTTTTACATCGCCTTTGTTAGCGAGTAGCCGATTGCCAATACCTCATTTTAAGTAAAAGCCATAATAGAAAACATGGCCAACATGACTACTGTTATTTATATGTTACGAATAAAATAAAAGTTTGATTAAAGATCAGAGCTGCTTACCCTTCGTTATAAATTAAAGGCCCCAACCCCTGAAGGGGCTAAGAACGCAAATTGAAAGCGTTGCTATATATTCAAAAGTACAAGAGGGCGATGCAACGATGTTTATTCAGGGCTCAGTTGCCTGGACAAAAAATATAAAAGGTATGGATTTAAGTTTGCGATAACTCAGGAGTACTGTAGGTGAAAAATTCTTATTTCGAAGCCATGGCCTTTTCTTCAATTGCCCTTTTTTCTGCTATTGATTTGAGTGATTTTATGCTTACGTTTATTTCGAAGCCGATGAGTAATACTAGTGAATTAATATAAACAAGTGCCATAAAAACTATGATAGTTCCAATGGAGCCGTATAGTGCATTGTACTTGCCGAAATTATT
>JANMVB010000434.1:0-14460 GCA_031392305.1 Ferruginibacter sp. | reverse complement strand
ATAAAAATTTTCATTTCGCATTGTGCCATCAAAACATTTCTGCACCATATCTTTCCTTTAATAATACTCACTTCAAAAACCTGGTACTCCATTGTTACTTCGGTTACCAGGTCGTCATTTACAGCGGGCAGGTTATAGATTTCCAGGTTTTTTACCGACCCGATATATCCTACCTGTACCAGTTTATTTTCAAGCTTAGCAATGTAGCCGGCCCTTGCTGCGGCAGTTTGGGCTATATTTTCTACCAAGCCTGGTTCAGTAAATTTCCCGTTGGCTATAAAAATATTTCCTTCATCAATTGTAAAGCCGGTACGGGTTAGTATTTCATCATAATAAAGTAATGACCCTATCATTACAAACGGTGGACGCTGGGGAATAAGCGTTAATATATCAGTTGATGAAACGATCATGATTGTTTCCAGAAATTATAATAATTAAACCACTGTTCGGGGTATTGCTTCACTTTTATTTCCATTTCCCCGGCAAAATCATTCAGCATTTCCTGCATCACTACACCCCTGTCCAAATGTTCGTAATTTTTAATGTTGCTTGCAAAAAAATGGTAGTGTAAATTGGTTTTTTTTACCGCAAAAACAAAGGATACCGGTACTTTAAATTTTGCTGCCAGTAAAAAAGGCCCCATTGGAAACCGGGCTTTTTCACCCAAAAAATTAGTGCTCAGTGTTTTGTTGCCATCTATAAACCTGTCGGCATGCATGCATACCAACTCATTGTTTTTGAAAGCATCGTCGATTGCGTAAATATGGGAAAGATCATTTTTTATTACAATCACATTTACGGCCCGCTCTCCGGTTACGCTGTCCAGGTATTCTTTTATTTTTTGATACTCTCCGTCAAAAATCACAATATGGATACGGGTATTGAGGCGATTTAATAAATGACCGGCTATATCCCAGTTGCCGATATGAGCGCTCAATAATATGCCGCCTTTTTGCAAGCCGGCAATATTTCTTAAATTCTCCTCCCCGTCGAAATTAAAAGTAAAACTGTTTTTTATCCCACCCATTACCATCACCTTATCAATGATACTTTGGCCAAGCTGGTAATAGTTTTTATACAATTTACCAATGGACGCTATAAAACTATACCCAAGCCGGTGTTTATAAAAATGAAAAAGTTCCCGGGAAGTTTTATATGAAAACAGGAAAAAATAAAATGCAACAAATCTTAAGAGTACATAAGCAGGTAAAACGCCAAAGTTTTTTAATACCCATACAAAAATCCGGTATCCTGATTTGTTGCCACGGGACTTGCCTTGCCACAGCGACATTACACTAGTTCGTTTACATTTACCCGTGATATTACATAATTACAAAAATCCTGGTAGGTAATGATGTTAGTAAAATCTTCCGGCTTTACTTTAAATTTAAAATTGCTTTCAATTACAACCACCAGGTCAATATAATCAAGACTATCTAAGCCGAGGGTAAGTTTGAGATTTGCATCCGGGGTCATTTTTTCTTCTTCAACTTCAAATTCATCGATCATGAATTCCCTGATTTTTGCAATAATTTCTTCGTTGTTCATAAGTGGTGGTTTAGATAAAATTTTTAATAACTAGCGACGAGTTGGTTCCTCCAAATCCAAAGGAGTTTGACAAAAATACAGTAATATCTTTTTCGATTGTGGTTTTTACGATATTCAATTTTGCGGAATCTTCATCAGGATTTTCGAAATTAATATTGGGGGCTATAAAGCTATTTTGCATCATCAGCATAGAATAAATTACTTCGCTGGCACCCGCCATCCAGCACTCATGGCCCGTCATTGATTTTGTGCTGCTGACAAATGGCGTGCTGTTGCCAAAAACTTCGTGAATTGCTTTTGCCTCGCTGCAATCTCCGGCTGGTGTAGAGGTGGCGTGTGCATTTATATAATCAATATCTTTTGCCTGCAGCCCGGCATCTTTTAATGCCATGTAAAGCGACCTTACCGGCCCATCCACCGTTGGGTTTGAAATATGCCCGCCATTGGAAGAAAACCCGTAGCCAACCACTTCTGCTAAAATGGGGGCACCTCTTTTTAATGCTGAATCAAGGCTTTCTAATATTACAGTAGCTGCACCGCCGCTGGGTACAAGCCCATCCCTATCCCGGTCGAATGGACGGGAAGCTTTTTGTGGTGTGTTTTCCAATATAGAAAATGCAGAAAGTGCATCAAAAGAGCCCATGGAATATTTATTGATTTCCTGTGCGCCGCCACAAATAATACAATCCTGCAGGCCGGTTTTAATAAAATGATAACCCAGGCCGATGGAATGGGAGCCGCTTGCACAGGCAGCACTAATGGTGAAATTGATACCCCTTAATTTAAAGATGGTTGCCAGGTTCATGGTTACCGTGGAGTTCATTGTTTGAAATACTGAACCTGAGCCTACCAGCATCGTATCTTTTTTCTCCCTGATGATATCGTTGGTTTCTATTACTGCTTTAGCTGAGCTATCGTTACCATATAAAATCCCCACTTCATGCTGGCTGATATAATCGGGATCGAGACCGGCATTTTTTAATGCTTCCATGGCAGAAACGTATGCATATTCTCCTTCTTCGGGCAGCATGATCCTTGCCCTCCTGTCTAGTATCCCTTTAAGATCTGGCTTATCAACATAGCCTGTTAACCCGGAACGGTAACCATATTCCTTACGGTCTGGATCGAATAGGATACCGGACCTTCCTTTATAAAGTGAGTCCTTTACCTCGTCAAGATTTTTACCTATGCAGGAATATATGCCCATGCCGGTTATCACTACTCTATTCATATTACAAGGTGAGCCAGGTTTAAATAATTGGTTGAATAAAATTATGGTGTATTGGTAGTGGTTGATTTTAAAGGATGCATGAATTGTAATATATGCCGGATGTATTGAGAACTAAAAGTAAAAAAAAGTTTATTTAACCACCCAAATTTTTCCTACATATAATGTGGGAAAAGAACCACAATGGTATGCGGTACAAGGGAGTGACACAACGATGTTTAATTGAAATACCAATGTTGGTAAACAAAAAATCAACAACTACGAATACAAGCCACCATTCACAGAAATAACTTCGGCAGTTATATAAGCAGCACCGGCAGAAACTAAAAAACCCACAGTATGGGCAACCTCTTCCGGCAGGCCAAATCTCTTTGCCGGAATCATCCCTTTCATTTCATTTTCATCAAGCCCTTCGGTCATGTCGGTTTTAATAAAACCCGGTGCCACACAGTTTACAGTAACCCCTCTTTTTGCTACTTCCTGCGCCAGTGCTTTTGATGCGCCAATAACACCCGCCTTGGCTGCTGAATAATTTGTTTGCCCTGGTAAACCCTTTAAGCCAGATAAGGAAACCACATTTACAATGCGGCCATACCGCTTAAGCAACATACTGTTTAATACCATCCGTGTTACATAAAAGAAACCGTCGAGGCTTGTTTTTAATACGCTTTCCCATTGTTCATCTTTCATCCACATCATCAACCCATCATCTTTTATGCCTGCATTATTTACCAATACTTCTATATACTTATCCAAATTTTTTTCCATCCAGCCACCAAGTTCTTGCTGGATATTCTCTTTGCTTGCCACATCAAACTGCAATATCTCACCACTACCACCTTTTTCATTTATTTGGGCAAGTGTATTATTGGCTTCCTGCTCGTTGCTTTTATAATTAATAATTACATAATAGCCCATCTCTGCCATTTTATAGCAAACGCTGCGGCCTATTCCTCTTGATCCACCTGTAACTAATGCACATTTCATTTGTTCATTCCTTTTATTGATTCTTTATTTTATAAGCGAGTTACCATTTGATGCAGCAATCAACCCGGTTTTAAATGTAATGACCGGATCAGAATGCTCAAAATAACTTTTTACTTTTTCAAGGTCTTTATACTTCGGTTGATCCTCAATAAACTTTGGAAATATTTTTCGGATAACGCTATAAACAGCTTTTGTATTGGGCGATAACCTCGAAACACAATCGAGATAATCAATTGCCTGCAACACTGTCATCATTTGTATTGCAAGAACTTCAAAGGAATTATCAATTACCTTTTTAGTAAGTAAAGCGGCATTGCAGCCCATGCTTACAATATCCTGGTTGTCGTTATTGTTGGGTATGCTGTGTACATACATGGGGAAAGACAGGGTTTGATTTTCAGCAACAGTAGAAGTTGCCGTAAACTGCATACCCTGCATACCAAAATTAAAACCGAGTACGCCAAGATTTACAAATGGGGGAAATTTTTGGTTGAGCTTATCATTGAGCAGGTAATTTAACTGGCGCTCCGAAAGCATCGAAAGTTTTGTAATGGCAATTTTAAGTTTATCCATTTCAAGCGATACATAATCGCCATGAAAATTACCGCCATGAAAGATGTTTTTATTTTTATGATCGATCACCGGGTTGTCGTTTACAGAATTTAATTCATCTACCACTACCTTTTCTGCACCTGCAATTGTATCATAAATGGGCCCCAATACCTGGGTTACACATCTTAGTGAATAATATTCCTGCACCTTATCCTGGAAGATCTCCTGGTCAAGATTATCAGGGTTGTACAAATGCTCCGATCTGTCACGGATCATTTTACTATCAATTAAAATGTCGCGGAGCATGGCGGCTACCTTGTTTTGCCCTTTGTGTTGTTTAACAATATTGAGTTCGTAGGAGTAGTGATCATCAAAAGCTTCCACAATTTCATTGATCATTGCAGATAACATTACCGACCATTCCAATAATTTACGTGCCTGGATGATATTTACCATTCCAATACCCGTCATGGCAGAAGTGCCATTTAAAATTGCCAACCCTTCACGAATGTGAATGGAAAGTGGTTGAATATTTAACCGGTTAAATATTTCAGCAGTAGAATGTAACTCCCCTTCATACACAACTTCTCCCTCGCCAATCAATACCAGGGCAAGGTGCGCCAGTTGTATTAAATCGCCACTGGCACCTACGCCCCCATGCTCATATATACAGGGATATATATCTTTATTTATCAATGCTGTCAGCAGTTCCACCACATCTGTATGTACCCCGGAGTAAGCCTGCATTAAACTATTAAGGCGGGCAACCATCACTGCTTTTACCAATACAGGTGGCAGCAGTTTTCCCCCGCCGGAGCTATGGCTCCTTATAAGATTATATTGTAACTGTAAAAGATTTTCTTCACTAACCTTATACTGTGCCATGGGGCCAAAACCGGTATTGATGCCGTAAATAAGCTTATTGGAAGAAAATTTTTGTAAAAAATTGTAATTCTCACTTACTTTATCCACTGAGGCTGTGTCTAAAACCACCCTCTTTTGCTTAAAGAGAATTTCAGAAAAATCATTCAAGGAAAGTGCTCTTTCACCTACATGTATCATTGCCTATATAATTTTTTACAATCAAAATATTTATGCCAAAAGGGGTAAAATTATAATAAAGAATTCAAATTTCTGATAAATGAATAAACCTTATAAAAACTGGGTAAAACTAATTGACGATACAATTAAATAAGCCACATAATTATTTCCCCGCCATTTAAAACAGTTATCAACAATATGCAACTGAATTTAGCAGTAATTTATTGATTTGGAGGAATTTTGTTTAAAGACATTTTTTTGTATAAAAAAATAGGATACTTTTATTTTTTTATTCATTAAAACTTTAACCTCATGAAATTATTAATGACTGGTATTTTTTGCAGCCTGCTGCTACTGTCGCTTAGCACAACAGCCCAGCGACTTAAAATAACCGATGGCGATTTAGAAGTTTTAAAAAATGAAACGGCCATCAATTTCGAATTTACATATGATAATATGTCGGTAGGTAAATTTAAAAAGGAAAAGGATTATATCGAAAAGAAAACAACCGAGTATAATAAGAAAGAACCCGGCAGAGGTGATAACTGGGCTAAAAGCTGGGTAAATGACAGGAAGGACCGGTTTGAACCAAAATTTATTGAGCTGTTTACCAAGGTAAGTGATATGACAGAAAGCAAGACTGCCAAATACACCCTAATCTTTAAAACAACTTCAACAGAACCTGGTTTTAATGTAGTGGTACACCGTAAAAATGCGCAGGTAGATGGCCTTGTGCAAATAGTGGAAACTGCTAACCGGGGTACAGTAATTGCAACCATCAGTGTAGATAATGCACTCGGCAGAACATTTGGCGGATATGATTATGATACCGGGTTAAGAATTGGTGAAGCTTATGCTGATGCCGGCAAGGCATTGGGGAAATTCGTAAAGAAATAATGTAAAATAAAAATGTATAAAAAAACTATCCGCCCGGATAGCTTTTTTTTACTGGCAATATGAAAATTCAGTACCCACTATTATTACAATACCACATCAGCCGTTAGCGGATAATGGTCACTCGAATGTTTGTAAGGTGTTTCATAAATAAAACCTTCAGCCAATTTTTTATGCGCCACAGCATTTATAACCCAGTTGGCATACTGCCGGCTGTAAAGGATATGATCAATCCACTCATCATGGTACATATTATTAAACAGCATGTCACGGTAACTGGTAGTTACAATTTTTTCGAACCGCATGGCTTTTTGATCTTTTAAAGAAAGGCTGTCAAACAAAGCATTGCCCATGGTAAGTTTTGGGAACCATACATTGCCCATCAATCTTTCTATTCCGCTTCCTAAAATTTTACGTTCACTTGCATCCATTCCCGGACCGTCATTAATATCTCCGCATACTATGATGGGAATATCCTGGGTGGCTGTATCGGCCAGGTATTCATCTAAAAACTGCTGTCGTATTCTTGAAGCCTGTGCAAATATTTTACGGCGGTTGGCATCAGCATTTTCCCACCATTTGCTCCATTCAAGCGCACTGGCAACCAGTTTGCTTTTAAGGTGCAGGCCCATAATGCGTACCTCCTTTCCATCTGCTGCCATAACAGAAGCATAGAGTGGGCTGCGTTCGAATCTATATACTTCACTTATTCCGTCATCTTCCAGGTCCATGCGCCATTCATTAAATGCATTCATCAGCAAAGTATCAAAAGCTGTAAAAGGCTGGGCTGCAAATTTCCCAGTATCTGTACGAACTGCTATTCCCAGGCATTGCGACATACCCGGCGACTTTTGAATATGGCCAACCCATTTACCGGGTAAATCAGTATCCAAAAACAATTGCCATTCAGCGGGGTCATTGGGGGCTTCCACACCCACCAGTATATCCGGGTTTAGTTCGATGATAATTTTTGCAAGCCCTTTACGCCTTTGCAAAACTGTAGAGCCCGGAGTATGAAATGCAATCGCATTATCGGGCTTAAATTTAAAGTCGGCAGTAAACAGGTCATTCATCCATTCCATGTTCCATACCATTAATTTTAGTGTAGCCATAGTGTTTATGATTTTGTGTCAAAATACAGCTTAGGAATTTGAAAAACGAATGAATTTTTTGTTATGATTTGCGGTGGCTAATAATTATTTCAATGCTCATTTATTCCTCAAATCATTCATCGTTTTCTGCATTTCATTCATAAGGATGTAAATTTAGTAAAGCATAAAAATATCTTGCACACCATTAAGTTTAATACCATTAACAATTTAAATAAACCATTCAAAAAAAAGAAAAGTATGAACAAGCCAATCATTTTAGTAACCGGGGCAACAGGTGCCCAGGGTGGCAGTGTAGCCAGGGCTTTGCTGGCCCAAAACAAATTCGCTGTAAGGGCAATTACCCGAAATGCACTTTCAGATAAAGCAATTTCTTTGAAGAATGCAGGAGCAGAAATTGTAACCGGGGATATGGACGATATTGAAAGTCTGCTGCATGCAATGAAAGACTGCTACGGAGTTTTAGGTGTTACCAGTTTCTGGGAACATTTTAGCAAAGAACTGGAGCAGGGAAAAAATTTAATTGATGCTGTACAAAAGTCAGGCATCAAACATTTTGTATTGCATACATTGCCGGATTACAATAAACTAAGCAATAGCAAATACCCCACTCCGCATTGTGATATAAAAGCTGCCTTGCAACAATATTGCGAATTCCTTCACTTACCAGCTACATTTTTACAGGTGGCTTTTTATTACGAAAACTTCTTTTCATTTTTCCCTTTTCAAAAAGATGATAAAGGAAATTTTCACTTCGGATTTCCGCAAGGAGATACCAAACTCTCCATGACAAGTGTAGAAGATGTAGGAGGTGTTGTTACCGCCATTTTTAATAACCCCACTGAATATATAGGTAAAACAGTTGGTGTGGTTGGTGCAGATGATACATGCATTGAGTATGCTGCTATCTTGAGCCGCACCCTCCACCAAAATATTCAGTATAATTATATACCAAGAGATAATTATGCGGCTCTCGGTTTTCCTGGAGCAGAAGAACTGGCAAATATGTTTGAGGTACAACGACTGTACATTCTTCAGCGGCAAAATGATTTAGCATTAACCTATCAACTAAACCCAGCTACACAAAGTTTTGAAAACTGGGTTAGCAAAAACAAACAACAATTTGAAGCAATGATGCAAATCAATAAAATGGAAATGACATAAGTATCCATCAAAAAAAGATCACTTTAAATGCCGGCAACCGCCGGCATTTTTATTTGTACTTACTCACCAAAACATAACCACATTTCATTCAGCATTTTCTCCGCTTCATACATCAACACCTTTATCGCGGCACTGTTCAGTAATATCTTGCAACAGGTTTTTGAAGAAATATATCATGATACAATAAACAACCATTCAAACAAACATTCATTAAAAAAATTAAACCAACAGCCCTTTTCATTTCTGAATTTAATAGAATTAAAAGTGCACTAAAAAACTTGTCAGTTATGCGTAAAACAATTTTAACCCTTGTTGCAGTTGCAACAACAGCCATTACAATTTTTGTTGCCTGCACAAGCGGCAACAGCCAAAGCCACCAGGCAAAAGCCACTATCAGTAAAGACAGTATGATAAAGCGGGGCGAATATTTAGTAACCATTTCCGGCTGCGATGATTGCCACACACCAAAAAAGATGGGGCCATTGGGGCCTGAGCTGGATATGGACCGCAGGCTTTCCGGTTACCGGGCTACAGTGCCTTTTCCAAAAGTAGATACCAATATAATTAAGCAGGGATGGGCGTTGGCAAACCCTGAATTAACAGGATGGGCAGGCCCCTGGGGAGCATCATTTTCAGCAAACCTTACCAGCGATGAAACCGGTATCGGCAACTGGACAGAGCAGCAATTTAAAAAAGCGCTCACACAAGGTAAGTGGAAAGGCCTCGATAATACCCGAACATTATTGCCACCCATGCCATGGCAAAATTTCAGCCACATGCATGATGAAGATGTTGCCGCAATCTTTGCATTTTTAAAATCAACCAGGCCAATAAAAAATGTTGCGCCGCCGGTAAAATCCTTTAGTAATTTGTAATTCATTTATTGTCCGGGCAAAGGAGCAATGGGCATCATCGTTGTGTCACTCACTTGTACCGCATACCATTGTGGATCTTTACCCACATCATATAAAAAAGTTTACACCATTTTAAAAGGTGTAAACTTTTTTTATTTCAAACCTTCCCCACTTTCTGCATGGCATGAAATTTTCATATCGAATTAATGGAAACATTTTTTAACCATCAACAAAAAAATATGGAACAAAAAGTAACAATTTTAGAAGGATACAGCGATGAGGAAAAAGGAGCTTACCTCGGCGCTATTGCATCGCTTGCAACTGCCGACCGCAGTGCAAGTGAAGAAGAACTTGAATATATTGAGGCATTAATTGAATCTGCTAATATTTCTGCAGAGAAAAGTGATTTAATTATGAATGCTGCAAATTCCCAGGTGTCTGACAATGATCTCAAAGGATTTTTGGATATTTTAAAATCCAGTGAACTTCGCTATTCTTTGGTAAGTGATGTAATTGCATTTGCGCAGGCAGACGAAACCTATTCAGAAGAAGAAAAACAAAACGTTGCACAAATTGCTCAATACCTTGGTGTAAACCAGGAGCAGTATGCAGTGCTTAATCAATTTACAAATACAGCGGTACAGGAAGTACCAAAGCAAGCGGAACAATTGGAGGCTGAACAAACAAACCCAAATAATTTTCTTAGTAGTTTGGGGTTTGGTGATAAGCTAAAAAACGCAGGCATTAATAGTAATTCATTATTTAAAGGTGCATTAGGAATTATAGGGCCCATGCTGCTGGCAAAAATATTTAGTGGTGGCAGAAGAAGGAGTGCAGGTATGGGCAGCGGCAGCAGAGGGGGCGGTTTATTGGGCGGACTATTAGGTGGTGGAAGTGGTTCAGGAGGTGGTTTACTTGGAGGCTTGTTAGGTGGTGGCGGTGGTGGACTGCTGGGCGGATTACTTGGAGGTGGCCGGGGATTTGTGGTGCAGGTGGAATGCTGGGACGCATCTTTGGAGGCAGACGCTAAAATTTTAAAGTATATTTTAAAAAAGGAATAGAAAAAGAATCTTTCTATTCCTTTTTTTATCAAGCATAAATCAACAACCCGGTGAAGTATATATCTTTTAAAACAGCGCAAACTGGAAAGTATTTTCTAATTCCTCCTATCAATAAATTTTACCGCCTTCCTACCTGCTTCGGGGAATTGAATTTTTTGTAACTCCTCTGCAGATATGTATTGAATATGCGGGCTCACCCTTAGTTTTGCCTGCAGGTAGGCCCTTATCTTCCGGTCTGTTTCCTCGCTTTGATTCCGGGGTACCAAATGAAGCAATACTTCATCTAATCCTATCTCGTTTAAATATACTTCAGCTACATAATCTTTTACGTCTTCCATTTCGTTGAGCAAATCAAATAATGCGGGTGGATAAAGTGTGGTGCCTTTATATTTTATCATTTGTTTTTTGCGGCCAACTACCGGAGATAAACGCAGGGTTGTTCTTCCACATGCGCAGGGCTCATTGTAGTACTGGCAGATGTCACCGGTTTTGTAGCGGAGTAACGGCATACCCTCCACACCTAGCGTTGTTATCGTTACTTCTCCGGGTGTGCCGGGGGCAACGGGAATGTTATTTTCATCCAGTAATTCCAATATTAATAAATCCGGCTGGTGGTGCCCTCCCCTGCCCTCACTACATTCGGTAAACGCCGTTTGCATTTCTGTAGATGCGTAAGTTGAATACAATTGTATATTCCATGCTTCTGTAATTTTTTTGCCCAGTATATTTAAAGAAAAATCGGGGTTACGGATATTTTCGCCAATGCAGATTGCTTTTTTTACAGATGATTGATTGATGTCAATGTTATGTTCTGCCGCATAGTGAATAAGTTTTACAATAAATGAAGGCACAGCCACAATGGCTGTAGGTTTCAACCGCAAAATAGTTTCCCACTGTAAGGAAGGCACGCCGGGGCCAAGACGGATAATACCTGCACCTAATTTACGTATGCCGGCGTAATATGCCATGCCCGCCATAAACTGCCTGTCGAGCGTAAGCATGAGCTGGTAAATATCTTCCGGCGAGCCACCTGCGCAGGAGAAAGAATTGTATTCATTTAATGCCAGCCTGTTTAAATCATTTTCGGTAAGTGCAATGGTAACCGGACTGCCAAGTGTACCCGAAGTGGAACTATATTCGATGATATTGTTGCGGGGTACACATAAAAAATCATTGTTGCGAAGCTGCAAATCTTCCTTAGCTGTTGTAGGTATTTTAGCAAGGTCTTCCAGTAATTTTATTTCAGCTATACTGATATTATGGGCCTTGAACATTTCACTGTAAAACGGTGAATGCTGTTGAAGATAAAGCAACAGGTGCTGTAGTTTTTGCTGCTGCATTATTTTTATTTCACTGGCTGGCGGGGAGGTGGTTTCTTTTAAAGGCATATCATTTTTCTATAATTACGGTAGCTGATGCAATTGTTTTTAAATGCGTAAGTGAAACTGAAATGTTGGTAAATTCCATTGCTGAAATTAACGTGGCTGTTTCACCCAGTAAGTTTAATATTGGTTTACCTTTTTCATCATGGTTTATTTCAACTTCATTAAAAGCAGTTCCGTTTAGCCAACCTGTTCCGAGGGCTTTAAAGAATGCTTCCTTTGCGGCAAAACGTGCGGCATAATGTTCAAAAGGATTTGCCTTTGCCTCACAATAGGCAATTTCATTTTTTGAAAATACGAGTTCCCGAAAACCGGATTCCTTGCCAATTTTATTGGCTACTCTTTCTACTTCAATTATATCGGTGCCAAGGCCTGTTATCATATATATTTTTTCCCCCGAATTCTGCTAACCCGATTGCATCCGGGGTTATTAATATTCAAGCCTTTCAGGCTTGGTGGATTTATTTTAATGCTGTCCTTTAACTTATAACTTTTAACCTTAAACCTTATGCCTTTAGCCTTTAACTTATCACGTAATTAAAGTTCCACAAAGATACTTAGTACAAGAGGGCGATGCAACGATGATCCACATTGATTCGATGCCCGGACAAAAATTCTTATTGCATCTTGTTATTGTTTCTTCTTACTGCCATTCAAACTTCCATACATGGTGTGACAGGTGATACCGGTATTACAACATGCTATTTTTTTCATTTTATTTTATAAGCTTTCAGGCTTTGCTGATTGATGCCAAACAATAACCACTGATTGATAGTAACAATGCTCCTTACATCGCCGGTTAATTTAAAACCAGCAATATGTGGAGGAACATAACTGAATGTTCCGTTGCCATCATTCCTTAATAATACGCCATAATTCGCATCTGACTTTCCAAAGCGTAAACGGGCCTGGTTTACATTTCCACAAAGCAGCAAATCCTGCTTTCCATCTTTGTTATAATCAATGTTTGCAATAGCCATTACGGGAGCGCTTTGGGCTTGAGCAGGTAATACTTTTTCTATAAATTTTCCATTTGCACCCATTTCAAAATAAGCTGTTTTTAAATAATTGGCTATAAGGTGGCCGGCATCTTTCATTTCTTCGGCAGTAAAAATTTTATCGATGGTTGCATCAGCATAACTTGTATAATCAGCAAAGCGCACCCTTAGCATACTCACCTGTTCCAGCATTTCATCACGGGTGATATAAGGATAACTTTTGCCCTGCATATAAAAACAAAATACCGGGTCAATCGCACCGTTATTATCAAAGTCTTTATAGTACATTTCTGCCGGTTCTTTGTCACTGGCCTTACATTGTGTATTCAATCCGGCGTTGCCTGCTACCAGCCCAGGTTTACCATCATTATCTAAATCACCAATGTATAATTTGTTCCACCAACCGCTGTATTTCTTTTCAAAATAATTGTTGGTTGCCTCCGTTAATTTACCACCGTTATTTTTAAAGACAGTGATGGGCATCCACTCTCCCACCACAATTAATTCAGCAATTTTATCCGCATCCAAATCGTACCATGCCGCATCTGTTACCATTCCTATGCGTTGCAATTGCGGGGCAATGGTGGCAACCATGTCTTTAAAATTGCCGTTGCCATCATTCATGAGCAGAAAGCTTTGCGGTGGCTCTGGATAACGGCTCGGCACTACCCTGCCCCCGACAAATAAATCCATTGCACCATCCCCGTTAATATCCGTTGCCCTTGCACAACTACTGCTTGTGTTCATTGCCGGTAAAGCATTGGGAGATTTTGTGAAGTTGCCTTTGCCATCATTCAGGTAAAGCCTGTCCTGCAATAAAGAGTCACCGGGTAACAGGTTTCCGTAGCCGCCACTGCAAATATACAGGTCGGGGTAAGTGTCTTTGTTGGCATCAAAAAACAATGCATTGGTTACTTCATATGTAGCATCCTTTTCAAAAGCAGCTACCTGCTTTTGTATAAAACTTCCGTTCTTTTGTTGCAGGTATAACCGCCCTGCCTGGCCACTTCCGCCACCTGCATAAATATCTTCCAGCCCATCGGCATTTACATCCTGCTTTACCAAACACGGCCCCTGGAAGGACAAAGGATTTATCATCAATGGCTGTCGTTTAAAATCATTGATGCTATTGCCCTTATCTGTAAAATTTATAGGTGATGTAACTGCCTCAAATATTGGGGCCTTCAACTTTGGCAGGTAGTATTTTTCAACCGTATGTTTTTCGTTTAGTGTAATTTGCTGGTTGGCCTTTACGTTAGTAAGTACCTGCTGTTTACCAGTTAGCCATACTACTTTTAATGAGTCAATTATGTCATCATTTCCTAACCCAACATGCAGTATGTGTGATACACCCGACTGATAACCTTTTGAAGTCATTTGCTCCTGGTACTGTTGTTTACCTTTTGTAAATACCCACAGTTTCGCACCGATGCCAAAAGTGTTTTTTCCTGCACCATTTAACTTTACCTGAAGGTATTTATTACCGGCTTTTTTGTTGGCGTTGTTTTGATAAATGAATGCAGGCTGGTTAATATTATTTGCCACCAGGTCAAGGTCGCCATCATTATCAAGATCCGCATAAGCAGCGCCATTGCTGTTAGAGGGAATATTGAATCCCCACTCCGCACCTTTGTTTGTAAAA
>JANMVB010000676.1:0-4192 GCA_031392305.1 Ferruginibacter sp. | reverse complement strand
TGATGCAAAATACCATTATCGCCTGCGGCGGAGGTACTCCTTGTTTTTATGATAATATGAAATGGATGAATGAACACGGCATTACCCTGTTCATCACCAGTAGCCCAGCCGAAATATTAAACCGGGTATTACCGGAGCTGGAAAAGCGGCCATTGTTTAAAAATATGACAGGGGCAGAAATTCTTTTATTTATAGAACAAAAATTAGCAGAGCGATCGCCATTTTATACACAGGCAAAATTTATTATGCAGGCAAATCAATTAACAGAGGCTTCTTTAAATGATATCATTTTATACCAGTGATAAAATAATTATATGCATAAAGGATTTATTAAAATTGCGGCTATAACTGCGGCCCTTGCTGTAATGCTGGGCGCATTTGGGGCACACGGGCTAAGGCCATTATTAAGTGATAAAGAACTTTCAACTTTTGAAACTGCAGTACGCTACCAGTTTTATCATTCATTTGCTTTGCTTATAACCGGCATATTATTTAAAGATTTTCATCAGCAATATTTGCGCTGGTCGGGTAAGTTTTTTTGTTATGGAATGGTAGTTTTTAGTGGCTCCTTATACCTGTTAACTTTTATGAAGTTATTGGGTAAGCAGGGGTTTGAATGGTTGGGTGCCATCACCCCTTTTGGGGGTATTTGTTTTGTAGCAGGCTGGTGTTTTATGCTACTGGCCGTTGTGCGAAAAAGCTAAAGGGTTTGTGTGTAATGTAGTGTGATTAATGTTCCGTTGTTGTTTTCAATGGTAAAGCTGATATTCATTTCTTCCATTCTTTTTCTCATATTTTTTAACCCGTTTCCAAAGCGGCGCAGATTTTCAAAGTCAATCCCAACGCCGTTATCCTGTATATAAAGTATTAATCCATCCGGCATACCGTTTAAAGTTATATCTACTTCAGTTGCTTTAGAATGTTTCAAAATATTATTCAGGGCCTCTTTTACTACCAGGAAAATATTTCTCCTCAGATCGCCGGTAACAGTAATAATATTTGGAAGGTCTTCATCAACATGCGTGTTGCATTTTATGCCTGTATTTTCAAAATACTCCAATGCATATCCACGGATATAAGCTACCATATTATCAAGTGTATCATTACTGCTCGTCATTGTCCAGATGATGGCATTCATGTTATTGAGTAATTCATTTGCTGAGAAAGATATTTTATCAATCTCCGGGATACTTCCTTTATCTATTTTTCTCTTCGCCAACTCACTGTACAGGCGAATGGCGGTAACGCCTGCACCCAGGTCATCATGCATATCTGCACTTATCCTGTTGCGCTCATCCTGCTGTCCTTTTAATACGGCCAGCCTGGTTTCAAACTGTTGCTTTTCTGCTTCTAGTTTAAGGGATTCCTGTTCTTTGGTTTTTTCAATCAGTTCAATCCTGTTTTTATAAGTGAGCCCTAATAAAAAGCAAATCAATTCGCTTACGATACCCACTTCATAATAAAACATAGAGGTAGAAAAAATTCCCCCACTCTTTAATGGAAATACGATTATCAGGAATGAAATGATGGAGAAAAATATAAGTATGGCATTTCCTATGGCCAGGTAATTCATAAGTTTATTTCTTTGTGCCAGTGCAATTATTATGTACACAATACCAATTACCAGTGCAATTATTTTCATGCCATTTTCAAGTATTTCCTGTAGAATAAAATTATCAGTAAAAAATACGATAAATGTAAAACCAGCCACGAGCAACAGCAAAACCTTTTCTTCGTACACAAAAATTTTGTTCAGCAAAGGATAGTGTATTTTGGTATCCAAAAATTTTCGGGTAAAGGCAATATAGAAAATAGTGCCTGCGGCCAACAACATAAAATCAAAATACTCAAGAAAGAGGCTGGTGAAAGCGCCGGTTTTTCGCTCAAGGAAAGCAGTTAAAAAAACGAGGCCAAACATGCAGATTGAATAGCAACAACTATATAAAAAAGCTTTTCTTTTATTTACAATAAAATTAGCTGCTGTAAAAAAAATCATCATCAGCAACACACCACTTAGTAAAAGCCCGGCAGTAAGAGCAGTGTCTATTTTATAATAATGAAATATCTTGTGTTTACGCAAATAATTGCTTTTTACCAGTTGAGGTATAAAGTAGTTACGCAACCGTTTGGTAAAATAAAAAGATGCAATAAAGGTTTGTTTTTCTCCGGGCTTTATTGAAATAGGCTGGTAGCCATCTATTTTACTTTCATCTTTCAGCAACACCGTATTATTGGGGGCTGCTACCTTAAATAAACTGTTACGTCGAATATAATGGCCTGCAATAAAATAAACCGTTTCGGTAGAGTCGCTGCTGTTGCTCAGGGTAAATTTCAGATACACTTTCCGGGTTATCCAATAGGTAGGGATAAATTTTTTAATGTTGTAATCGTCAAGAGTCTTCCAGGCGTTATCTGGAATATTTTCGGGAGCGTACGAACCGGTACTGTCAATAAATATCAGGCAATTTTTATTGATGAGTGATGAATCAGTAATTGTAGCAATGTCGATGTAGTTACTATCGCCGGGTAATTGGGCGAATACTGAGAGATAAATAATTAAAAAAAAACTTGTAAAGGTTAATTTCATTAATACTGTATAATTTTTCAAACTTAGTAACTATTCAGTTCCAAAAGTAGCGATTAGATGTAAGGCGTTCAAAACGTTATTGCCATTTTTGAGAGTGGTATCTATAACTGCCCTTAGGATGGCGAATAGATTTGCAATTTCCAGCGTTTTAAATTGACCTGATATTTTTCCTTTTGATATTGATGATAGATAGACTAATAGTTACCAGTTTCTTATATTTTAAATTTCTGTTATTATTATTTTGTAAAAAGCAGCAAATAATCAATTAATATTGACTTTATTAAAATGATTTGTTAAAATAGCTTTATTTTTATTAACAACAAAACAATATAAATATGAGAAAAAAAACCAGAAAAGTGACAGCCTTGTTACTATGTGCCGTCCTGGTTGGATTATTTCCAACTCTTTCCATTGCCCAAAAAATAATTACCGGTAAGGTAATTGATGCGGCCAAAAACACACCCTTAGAAGGTGCAACCATTTTCGAAAATATAAGTAAAAACAGTACAGTAACCTCCAGGGACGGAGGTTTTAATTTTAGTGTAGCTCCCAATGCAAAAACCATTAACGTTTCTTTTACTGGGTTTGCTACACAGTCAGTACAAATAACCGGTTCAGAAATTATGGTAAAATTAGAAGAGGATTTTTCCAAATTAACTGAGGTCGTTGTTACAGGATTGGCGACAACTATCAAGCGTAGTAACCTGGCAAATTCCGTAGGTACCATTAATGCAAAGCAATTAAATGGATCTACCAGGCCCGTTACACTGGATGGTGCAATGCAGGGAAAACTACCGGGCGCTCAAATTAGTGCAAACAGTGGTGCACCGGGCGGCGGTTTCTCAGTTAGGTTAAGAGGGGTATCCTCCATTAACCAAAACTCAGAACCCTTGTATATTATTGATGGTGTATATGCAAGCAATGCACAAAATGCTACAGGTGCTGGTACAGGCCCGTTCTCAGGAGCTACCGGCCAAACTTCGGGCACACAGGATCAGGCGCCTAACCGCCTTGCTGATTTAAACCCTGCCGATATTGAGAATATCGAAATTTTAAAAGGGCCAAGTGCAGCAGCCATCTACGGTACACGTGCCAATGCAGGTGTTATTATCATCACTACTAAAAAAGGAAAAGCCGGTAGAACTTCAATGAGTATATCGCAGGATGCAGGAATGGTAAAAGCTATTAATCTAGTAGGCATGCATAAAACCCCTTGGGATACCCAAAAAATAGCAGATGGGGCATGGCTGGTTAGTAATGCAACCATGCTTAATTTATTTAACGCAAATGGTGCCGGATCTAAAACAACTGATTACGAAAAATTGATTTATGGTAATACTGGGTTTCACACAAATACAAAGTTTAATATATCAGGTGGAACAGATAAAGCCAGGTTTTATGCGGCTGCGGGACATTTATCAGAAACAGGTATTCAAAAAAGGACAGGCTATGCCCGTAATTCAATACGCCTGAATGCAGATTTTAAACCTACCGGATGGTGGGATGTTGGTGTTGCCACAAATTACCTCAACTCAAACAGTGACCGTTCATTTAGTGGAAATGATAACAATGGCGTGTCATTAGGATATAACCTCGCTTATTTAC
>JANMVB010000366.1:0-26396 GCA_031392305.1 Ferruginibacter sp. | reverse complement strand
GCAAGGGCAATAACCCTTGCAGAAAACGGCGAAGATTATACAAGCCTTATCACCGAATTAAAAGCAGGGTCTAACAATTTGAATGGCTCTGAGAACCACCCTTCGGGGGGCAGGGGGGCTGGGCTGGGGCTTGAGTTGGAGCATGAGCTTGAACGTGCCGTTCTTGGCATCACCGGTACCGGCGGTGCCGGAAAATCTTCCGTTACCGATGAAATTGTTCGCCGGTTTTTAAATACATACACTGATAAAACCATTGCAGTTATTTCTGTTGATCCATCAAAGAAAAAAACGGGTGGTGCATTGTTAGGAGATAGGATCCGGATGAATGCGATCTCATCCCCCCGGGCTTATATGCGTAGCCTCGCTACCCGGGAAAGCGACATTGCCTTAAGCAAATATGTACAGGATGCCATTAATATTTGTAAAGCAGCAGGTTTTGATTTTATCATTTTGGAAAGCGCAGGCGTGGGGCAAAGTGATGCTTCAATTTTAGATTATGTGGATGTAAGCATGTACGTGATGACACCGGAATACGGCGCCGCATCTCAACTGGAAAAAATAAATATGCTTGATTATGCTGATGTGGTTTGCGTAAATAAATTTGATAAAGCCGGTGCATTGGATGCCTTGCATGACGTACGTAAACAATACAAACGCAATCATAGTTTATGGACAGCAACCGATGAAGCATTACCGGTGGTTGGTACCATTGCCGCCCAGTTTAATGATGCCGGTGTAAATGAATTATTTGAAAGGTTGATGGAAAAAGTAGCAGAGAAAACAGGCGTTAAATTTTCCGGGGATATTGCTCACCACACACATACAAATGATACTACCAGCCAATCTACTATTATTCCGCCACGCAGGGTGCGGTATTTATCGGAGATAGCAGAAGAGATAACGAAGTATAATAAACTGGGGGATGAGCAGGCGGCTTTTGCTACAAAACTTTACCAGCTAAATGGTGCAATAGAAATGTTGAAGGGTGCGGATGATGCGGCAGGCATGGCTGCTTTAGAAGCAATAAAGACAGGTTATGAAAAAAAATTATTCCCGGTATGTAAAAAGTTAGTGGATGAATGGGAACAAACAAAAGCCCGTTACACGAAAGAATTTTTTGAGTATGATGTCCGTGGAAAAATTATTAAACAACCGCTGTATTTTAAATCATTGTCCCATACAAGCATCCCTAAAATTGCGGTGCCGCGGTTTAAAGATTGGGGCGATATTTTGCGCTGGCGCATACAGGAAAACTTCCCCGGAAAATTTCCATATACCGCCGGTGTATTTCCGTTAAAGAGGGTAGAGGAAGACCCAACGAGAATGTTTGCCGGTGAAGGTGGCCCGGAAAGGACTAACAGGCGGTTTCATTACGTAAGTGTTGGGCAGCCTGCTAAAAGATTATCCACGGCTTTTGATAGTGTAACGTTGTATGGTGAAGACCCTGCGCCAAGGCCTGATATTTATGGAAAAGTAGGTAATAGCGGTGTAAGTGTTGCCACCGTGGATGATGCAAAAAAATTGTACAGCGGCTTTGATCTGTGCGATGCCAAAACTTCTGTAAGTATGACCATCAATGGCCCGGCACCCATGCTGCTGGCATTTTTTATGAATGCCGCCATCGACCAGCAATGCGAAAAATACATCATTGAAAATAATTTAAGGGAGGAGGTAAACAGGCTCATTGAATCAAAATATGATATTGAAAAACTGCCGAAGTATATTGGAGTTGACGGGAAGCCAGTACATCATAGTATGCTGCAAAACCATAAAGTCAAGGATAATGAGGTAAAAAATAATGTAGCAAATTTAGTAGCTACAAAGAACCCCCCTTCTGGGGGCAGGAGGGCCGGGCTTCTTCCCGAAGGAAACGATGGCTTAGGCCTGCGGTTACTTGGATTAAGCGGTGCCGATGTATTGCCTGCAGAGGTATATGAAAAAATAAAAGCAACTGCATTGTCAACTGTTAGGGGTACGGTGCAGGCGGATATTTTAAAAGAGGATCAGGCGCAAAACACCTGTATTTTTTCCACTGAATTCGCATTAAAATTAATGGGGGATGTGCAGGAATATTTTATTAGTAACAACGTACAAAATTTTTATAGTGTTAGCATTAGCGGCTATCATATCGCTGAAGCAGGCGCTAACCCCATCAGTCAGTTGGCCTTTACATTATCCAATGGATTTACTTATGTGGAATATTATTTAAGCCGCGGTATGCATATTGATGATTTTGCACCCAATCTATCTTTCTTTTTCAGCAATGGAATGGATGCAGAATATAGTGTGATTGGGAGGGTGGCCCGCCGTATATGGGCCAAGGCAATGAAGTATAAATACAATGCAAACAGCCGCAGCCAAAAATTAAAATATCATATACAAACCAGCGGCAGGAGCCTTCATGCGCAGGAAATTGACTTTAATGATATACGCACCACACTACAGGCATTGTACGCTATTTACGATAACTGCAATTCGTTGCATACTAACGCCTACGATGAAGCCATTACTACACCAACGGAAGAAAGTGTGCGCCGGGCCATGGCGATACAATTAATTATAAACAGGGAACTGGGCACAGCAAAAAATGAAAACCCCAACCAGGGTTCTTTTTTAATTGAAGAATTAACCGACCTGGTGGAGGAAGCGGTAATGAATGAATTTGAACGACTTACTGACAGGGGTGGTGTATTGGGTGCAATGGAGCGTATGTACCAGCGCAATAAAATTCAGGAGGAGAGCCTATATTATGAAACGCTGAAGCATACAGGCGAATTTCCTATTGTGGGTGTAAATACTTTTTTAAATAAAAAAGGAAGCCCTACCATATTACCGACAGAAGTAATACGCAGCACTACGGAGGAAAAAGAATTTCAGATAAAAACTTTGCAGGCATTTCATGAGCGCCATGCTGAAAATTCCGGAGCGATGCTGAAACGTTTGCAACAGGTAGCGATTGATAACGGCAACCTGTTTGCTGAGTTAATGGAAACGGTAAAGTATTGTTCGCTCGGGCAGATAACACAGGCTTTGTATTCAGTGGGCGGGCAATACAGAAGGAATATGTAAAGGGGTGAAAGAATTATGTTTAAGAAGCAGTATGATGTAATTCTTCGTGATTTCGCAATACATTTTTTGTCCGGGCTTTGAGGCATTGTGCAACATCGTTGCATCGCCCTCTTGTACTTTTGAATATATGGCAGCGCCTTCAATTTACGTTGTTAGCCCCTTCAGGTATTGTAGCCTTTAATTTATAATGAAGGCGGTTCTGAATTTACAAATAATGTGGGTAAAGCCGCCAACAGGTATAAATGTACAAGAGTGCGACGCCAATAAAGATGCACAGGGATAAACTGTTTGGTTCAAAATATTTACAACAATGAAAATGGTTATCACAGATTAGTAACAGGGCTTAGCTACTGCAATTCTTCGCAATAGTACCCGGCATTTAATAAAATATTTTCAACTTCCTCGGCGGCAATGCTGTTGGATAAAATCCGCAACACTTTGTCGCAATCATGCAAGTCAACATTCCACTGGTAAATATTGGGATGCACATCGAGACTGGATTCTATATCTTTTATTTTAAGAACATTGATAAGGTTGGTTTTAAAAACAAGTATGTTCATGCCGGTCGTTTTTTAAAAGTGTACGATATATTTTGTGCTAACCTTTATTCGGGTTTTACATTAGTGCTTTCAACTGTATTGCCCTGGTTCATTTTCCACCTGCTACCGCAACGGTGACGCCATTCAGACTTAAATTTGTCCCTTTCATCAGGCGTCATTGCATTCCATTTTTCTTTCATTTTTTGGTTCCACATTCCGCCACCATTACCACCCCTGCAACCTTTGCCATGAAAGCCACCAAATAATATTTTGCTTAATAATAAAATACCCATGGCCTGTATAAAACTGATGGCTCTTACACCCAATACAGCGGGAAGGATGGCATTCCATAACCCCATAACTATTGCGCTGAAAATGAATAATCCGGCAATAATAAATACCCCCATCATCAATCCTTTTTTAATCCAAAATTTTTTCATTGTTATAATTTTATAATTTTTTTACCTGTTAATAAAATCATCAACAGGATACTTTTCTTACTATGAACCATCAACCTCAATAATTCAATAGCTCATTCTTCAATACACTGAGCCTTTCTCTTAAATGCAGTACTGCATAGCGTTTTCGGCTGATGAGTGTGGCCACACTTACGCCGGTTTGTTTTTCTATATCTTTAAAAGCAATGCCTTCTATTTCGTTTTGTACAAATACTTCATTTTGTTCGGCGGGCAATTCAGCCAATGCTTCCTGTAGTGTTTCCCAAAATAAGCTGCGTAAATATTCTGTTTCGGGATTGGTATCTGCAGGTAATAATATTTCCTTCCAGTCCATCATTACATCATCACTTTCTATACTGCCCAATACATCATCAGCCAGTGGTAGTTTTTTTTTGCGGTAACTGTCGGTTATTTTATTGCGGGCTACTTTATACAGCCAGCTACTGGCCTGCGCTATTGGTTCGGTATTTCCGGCAAACTGGTAAAATACATCTTGCAAAATATCTTCCGCATCTTCATTACTGTTTACCCGCTGCTTGATAAAACCAAACAGCCTGGCACGGAGGCTTTTAAAAGTTTGCGTAATATTATTAGTGCGGTCAGCGCTCATTGCAATTGGTATGGTTAGTACATCTTTCATGTATAATGTGGAAGACGAATGACCCCCTGCCATATTTTACAAAGCATAAAAATAATTCACTTTATGCGGGCAGGGCTATAAATGCTACAGAAGCGTAGAAGATTTTCACCAAATTTATATAACGGTATTTAAAATGCAACATTTTGGCAGTGGTATGGTTTTAGCAATCTGCTTTTACATCAATTATTAACATTAAAAACCATAGACAATGACAAGTTTAGAAAATAAAACGATAGCTATTTTAACAGACAACGGATTTGAAGAAGAAGAATTAACAAACCCCAAAAAAGCATTGGAAGCAGCGGGCGCTACCGTACATATTGTGTCAATGCAAAAAAACATGGTGAAGGCCTGGAGCCATGATCATTGGAGCATTGAATTACCGGTGGATGTACATGTAGAGGCTGCTAATAGCGATAACTATGATGCACTGGTGATACCCGGCGGCGTGATGAACCCAGACAAAATGCGCATGAACAAAGCATATATATCATTTGCCCGGGAATTTTTGGAGACAGGGAAACCGATTGCTTCTATCTGCCATGGCCCACAATTATTGATTGAAACGGGTATGTTATCCGGCAGGGATATGACCTCATATCCGTCAATTAAAACCGATCTTATAAACGCTGGTGTAAACTGGTACGATAAAGAAGTAGTGGTTGATAATGGCCTGGTAACAAGCCGCAGCCCAAAAGACCTTTACGCATTTAATAAAAAAATGTTGGAAGAATTTGCTGAAGGGGTTCATACAAATTCTGCTTCTTTTACCGGATAGTATTTTGCAGGTATGATTTCAATAAAAATGGCTCTTATAAAGAGCCATTTTTATTTATAAAATATTTTAATAATTGGGTATATTTTTAAGTGCATAATTAGCTAAACAACATCCGTGGATATGTTAATTATTTTCTTTGGGGTTGCCCTGATAAATACTAAGTTGGCCTGTCCTTCGTGTTTTGGATTAGGCCAATACCTGATGCAAAAAATATTGCACCCAATACACCGAATATCACAATTGATTTTATACTACGTGTGCCACTTCCACCATTCATAAAATAAAAGGCAGCGGCGATAAGGCCACCAATGCCGAGGATCGTTAATAGAATCCCTAATACTCTTTTTTCCATAATTTGAGTTTACAGTATAATTTACAAATGCAATGCCTTAATTTTTTTGGATATCAATGTTTTTTGTGTAGTATTAATTTTAATTATTTCCCTGTGATTAATAGAATGATGAAAAAAAACTTTCCCAAATTGTGGTATTAATTTCCCTTATCGATTTTTTGCAAATTTTAAAAATCCACGTTACTGTTTACTTTTTCTGTCACGTATTTCCTGCTCAAGTATTTTATTGATGGAGGTAGTGGCATCTTTTAATAAATAAATATTTGTGCCCTGTTCACGTGCATAAGGATTTTCAATAGTACCTGTTAACAGAACTGTTTTGAAAAATTGTTTTTCTCTAGTTCTGTTTTTGTCATCATCATTAATTTCCTGTACAAGTATAACATGTTTAATTTCTTTAGTAGTAAGTGGGAACCAATTTATATAATCTGCATTCATTGATACTGCGTGTATATCCGGGTGTTTAGAGTAATAATTGATAGCGCCGGCCTGGCCATAATTATCGCATAGCACCAGTGTATGTGCGGCATCATTTAATGTCTCATAAATACTGTCTGTTTTATTTGCCAATTCACGCCAGCCCTGCATATCAGCAAAATCCTGAGGCAATGCATGATCTTTACCATCCTCCCAACGGAGTAATCCTAATTTTTTTAAAAGTG
Source organism: Ferruginibacter sp. (assembly GCA_031392305.1). GTDB lineage: Bacteria > Bacteroidota > Bacteroidia > Chitinophagales > Chitinophagaceae > Ferruginibacter. The sequence continues at coordinate 19,898 of JANMVB010000366.1, read as the reverse complement.
CCCCGTTTGCTTTAATAGCTGAAGGAGATTGTACGGGGAAAGCAATTTTATACAATGGAATAAATGAGCCCAGGATTAGGAGAAAAGCAAGTGGTCGCAGATAAACCTTCCAACCGTTTTTTAAAATCTGCTCCAGGTACACTGCGCCGAAAGGCAGCAGAAAAGGATATAAGCCGATGGCATAGTACGGCTTGGCTTTAAAGAAAATAAAAATCAGCATGGTAAATAAAAACAACCAGCCAAACACCCGGAATTGTTTAAACAGCGGATGAACAACAAATGCTACAAATGCAGCAACCAGGATGAAAAGTGAGCCTATGAAAAACAACAGTTGTTCTTTTAAAAAGTCAAGCCGGTTTACATTTACGAGTTGTGTTTCGCTTAGTTCTTTCATGTGGTGTATTACCGGAAAATTATGTTGATATTGCCATAAAAGATTGGGCGAAATGAGCAACAAGCCCAGGCCTGCCGCATAATAAAAATATTTATTGATAAAAATTGTACGGTGTTCTGTAATAAGTATTGCTGGCACTAAACCCATTACTAAAAATGCAATATTGTACTTGTTTAAAAATCCCAGTGCAAAACATGCGGCACCCAGCATAAGCCACTTTCTATTTTCGGTAATAATGAATTTAAGAAAAGTAAAGTATAAAAATGTCCAGCAAAGCACATCAAACGAATTGGGTTGAAAAAGTATATTGAGGCGCATGATAACCGAAAACGTAACTGCAACAGCACCCAATACCAATGCATACATTCCACCTTTTAAAGCTTCAATTGTTTTCCATACAACTACCATTGTTAACGCACCAAACAAAGCAGGAAAAAACTTTACCCAGAATACACCATTACCCAACCAACGTATTATTAATGCTACCCAGGCCGAAAAAGGCGGTACAGATTCGTATCCCCATGCAAGATGCCTCCCCTGGTCAAGGTGAAGGTATTCATCTCTCTGCAAATCATAATCCGGATGAATAAGAAAAAAATGCAGGAACATTTTCAGTAAAATAAAAAATAACAGGATGATTGTATTTTTCTGCATGAATAAAATTTTAAAATATGGTGTATTAACTACAAACAAACATGTTGAATAAGATACAATCAATAACTTTTTTCCTTGTTAAAAAAAACGCCAAATCGAACTTTAAAACACCGGCAATAAAAACAAACATCACCTTATCCTTTTCTTAAGGATTATTCTCTTAAAATTTATATTCCTGTTGTTTTACAAATTCATTAACAGGTAAACAATTTACAGTGGTTTCTGAAAAAAATTAAAAGAAAATTTACATAAAATGGCCATGCGTCAATATTGCCTCAATGTTAAATTTACGTATATACCACGTGGTTATAACGTTTAGAAATGCACTATCAGTAACTTGGACGTCATAAAAGTTATTCGATGAAATGCAGTGCTGTAGCGGTTTTTAAAAAAACGATTTCATTTTTACTATAACTAAAACACCTTTACTTTGATTTATACCCTGGCTATTACCGCCCTACCTTTACATCAGCAAACAGAAAATTACCTCTCTTGCTTGTATTGCAAAGCAATACGTGAAGTGGATTAAAATATTACCTAAACCGTAACAACCACCTCATCTATAACCCTACCGGGTTCTTAACGTCGCCAGCCATATCAAAAATCAGGGTTTTAAGATCTTACAAGCCTGCTATATCTAAATTTTTTTTTATTAATCAATGGTCATGTTATGTGATCAAAAAAACAATGCAATATTCTTTAATTAAAAATAACACAATTATGAAAACGTTAAAATTTAAATTAATCGCAGCAGTATTTGCAACATGTATGATTACTGCAAATGCAACTTCAGCACAGGCCGTTCGTGCAAGCTATTCAGTAAATGCAGATGAACCATTTTCTGTAAAGTACCTTGGTAACGATGGCGACTATCTCTTGTTTGAAGTAGTAGTAAAATCAGCAGTTAATAAAACCGCTTCACTCGGTATTTCTGATAAAGCAGAAGGAGAATTGTACGCTAATAACTTTCGCACAAATTTAAAAGTGCAAACTATTAAAATAGAAAAAAGAGATAACCAGGAGCTTAATTTTAAACTGGAACTTGGTAAAGCTGTTTACAACAAATCATTTTCTATAAATACCAGCCGTGTTGAAAACATAGTTGTATCTGAAAATGCTGTAACAGAATTATAATTTAAAAAAACAATTTTTCATTTTCCCTGTAAAAGATTATCAATGAATGATCATGTAACCGGGAACAAAAACAACAATCATGACAAAGTTAAAAACAATCGTAGCCGCTGTAGCTTCGCTGGTAATATTTACAAATATTGCTAATGCACAAACAGCAACCCCAACAAATTACCAGGTTAATTATGCTGAACCATTATCAGTAAAATACCTGGGCAGCGAGGGAGATTATCTCTACTTCGAAGTAAGCCTGAAACCTCAAACAGATGGTAAAGCAAAATTCGAAATAGTTGACAAAAACGAAGGCGCTTTTTATGCTGCCGGTGTTTCAAATGATTTTAAGGTAAAAACCTATAAAGTTGAAAAAAGGGAAGACCAGGTGTTAGATTTCAGGTTACATTTTGGAAAGAAAACCTACTCAAAAACTTTTTCTATCAATACAAGCCTGGTTGAAAATACAACTGTAGCAGCAGGCGACATTACAAAACTGTAATTAAGCAGTCAAGTTATTTTAAATTGATTTCTATTCCCATGCAATGTAGTACAGGTATAAAAAAGATACCAGGCTGCATTGCAGGGAATTTTCCTTTTTTAAAAAACTGAAAAAAATTACTTTTGGAGACAGGTGAATATTTTAAACTAAATATGTGAACGATAGCAATTTGGTCGTTTATAGATAGGGCCTTTGTATGATTTTTCACCCGTGCACTATCTATCTTTGCATATGGATAATTTTACAGTTGTTATATTCATCATAACCATACTGTTAGTTTTATCGGCATTTGCCAATAAAATAAAACTACCCTATCCCATTATATTATTGGCTATGGGTATTGTACTTGGGCTGCTGCCTTTTGTTCCCCACTTGCAGCTTGATCCTGAAATTGTCTTTCTTATTTTTCTTCCGCCCCTGCTTTATGATGCATCTGTAAAAACATCCTGGCTCGATTTCAAAAAAGAAATACGCCCCATCTCCACACTTGCAATTACCCTGGTGTTTTGTACAACCATTGCTGTTGCTATAGCAGCCCATTATTTTATACCTGGCTTTACATGGCCACTGGCTTTTGTACTGGGTGCAATCGTATCACCGCCAGATGCAGTAGCCACAACCAGCATCACAAAAGGCATGGGGCTAAACCGAAGGGTGATTACCATTATCGAAGGAGAAAGTTTATTGAACGATGCCTCGGCACTGATAGCCTACCGGTATGCAGTAGCCGCAGTTTTAAGTGGCTCCTTTGTTTTCTGGAAAGCCGGCCTGGGTTTTCTGCTCGTATCTGCCGGTGGCATAGCTGCTGGCTTGGCCGTGGGATATATTATGGTGTTTGCCCATAAAAAAATTACTGATAACCCCATTATTGAAACCACCCTCAGCCTGCTCACTCCTTTCATTGCTTATATCGTTGCAGAAGGGTTTCATGCTTCCGGAATTTTAGCAGTGGTGAGTGCCGGGTTTTTTATTTCCTGGCATTCAAGGGAGGTACTAACATTTCAAACAAGGTTGCAAACGAATGTGGTGTGGGATACCGTAATTTTTTTACTCAATGGCCTGGTCTTTATTTTTATGGGCTTGCAGATACCAGAAGTAATCGGAAGGTTTAAAGAGCATGGCATTGGGCACATGCTGCTGTATGGTTTATTGATAAGTGTTGTTACCATTCTTATAAGAATTATTTGGGTTTTTGCAGGAGCGTATCACCAAATATTTTCACGGCGCAGGGCAAAAGATGTGGTGGAAAGCGAAGATGAGCCTATCTCGTGGAAAAATGTATTATTGGTTGCATGGACAGGTACCCGTGGCGTGGTAAGCCTTGCCACGGCATTGGCACTGCCACTAACACTTAGTAATAACGAAGCTTTTCCCCAGCGGGATCATATCCTGTTTTTTACGTTTATGGTTATATTAATTACCCTGGTTGTACAGGGCTCCACGCTGCCATTACTGGTGCGTACATTGGGTATTAAAACAGAAGAGCACCTGCAAAAGAAAGAAGATAAAGACCTTCAGCTAACCCTCACTGAAAATATCCTTCGCTTTATAGAAAATGATTTTCCCATTAAAACAGATGATAAAGTAATGGAGCAAATCAGAAAAACATACCAGTTTAACCTCAGCATTCTTTCGCAAAATAAAAAGCGACAGCCATTTAACAACCCAGTTAATGCATCGCAGCTAAATTTTATTTCTCAAATGCTGGCAGCGCAAATCGAAATCATTCAGTTCCAAAGAAATTTGCTCATTAAATTTCAAAAGGAAGGTACATTTAATGAAGAAACAATTACCACAGCCGAACGTGAACTGGATATAGAAGAGCTCCGCATGAATAATATGATGATCAAACGTATTGAGGGACCGTAAGCATTTATTAATTTTTATTTTTTTATTGTCCGTGCTACAGAGCAATGTGGAGCACTGTTGCGTCGCACACTTGTACGTTATACCTATGTTGAAATTTTCCTGCACTTTTTATTCGGGGCCGTAGCAGTATGCACTTGGTAAATGCCTAACCCTAAAAAGAAATGCCACTGCTAAAATGGGTTGCTGCGTTTTTTGATGGGTATAACAATTAATTGAGATGCCTACTTCAAATAATATTGGTTAACTAATGCGTGAGTGTGCAAGGGAGTTTTATATTTGGCAGGAAAAGCCATATTGAAATACTACTACTTAATGGCTGCCGGATAGGAACGGAAAGCCCGGTGAGGGTTTGAAGCGATGGCTTTGTGCCGGACTTGCAGTGCATAGCCGGAACCAATGCTGATATTTTTCAACCGCCGATAGCCATAAAATTGTAGGATTCGCTTGTGAATGATGTAAGGCCGCAATTATAATTTTGCCGGCTGCTTATTTTGAATAGGTGGTAGTATTGTACTTGTAAGAAATAGCATTGTGCTCCATGGCCTGCTGGCAGGGGATGGCGTTTTCTTTTATAAAAGGGTGCACCAACTGGTAGATGTCTTCGCTTATTTGCTTGTAGGTTTTTATTACAATGTTGCTGCCATCTGGGCCGTACTTTCTTTGTTGAATAATTTGTTTTTTAAAAGCGGTGATAGTGTCGTAGGCATCCATTGGTATGGAGAGTGCAATGGTATTGTTTTCGGTAATTAAATGATTACTGAACACAAGAAAGTTTACTAAATAATATTTCATAGGCGGTTTTACAAGGGATTCCAAAGAAACAAATATTGATATTTTAAGACAGTTTGGCTATAGCCACTTTTAGATGTTGGTATCGAAAAATAGCTACACGAATATATAACGTTGTTATGCGGTTATAATTGTAAGGATACCGGCAGCTTTTTACTGTCAAAAAAAATTGGTACAATTAATGTTTTATTTACAACTGTCATTAAAAACTTTACTCTTAAATAAAAAGCATGAACAAATTATTCAGAGGCTTAATTGCCGGCTATGGTGCAAAAAAACTCGGCGGGGGATGCCTGAGTACAATCCTTATTTTTATTGTAATTTATTATGCTTTGGGGCAATGTAATTAATTAATTTGTGCGATACTACATGTACAGCGTATTTTAAATGCCATTAAATAACGGGGCAGGTACTTGATTATTTGAACACGGAATGGTGTAACACCTGTGCTGAAAATATGGATAGCTGCTTGAATTTATCTGTATTTTAATTGCCCAATTTGTACTTCTTTTTCCACAGCGTATTTAATTTTTAAACAACCACTTGTATGAAGCGTAATAATATTTTTTTTGGAGTAATAATCGGGCTGATTTTATTCAACTCCTGTGCAAGAAACCCGGTGAGTGGTAAGCGGCAGGTGGTGCTAATGTCGGAGGCGCAGGAGATAGAAATGGGTAAGGGAGCTGATCCGCAGATTGTTGCCCAGTATGGTATTTACGCCGATACCGCTTTACAAAATTTTATTACCCGTAAGGGTAATGAGATGGTTGCAAAATCGCACAGGCCCAATCTTGCTTACGAATTTAAAGTAGTGAACTCAGAAGTTTTAAATGCCTTTGCCGTGCCCGGTGGCTATGTTTATTTCACCAGGGGCATCATGGCCAATTTTAATAATGAGGCTGAGTTTGCAGGCGTACTAGGCCACGAAATTGGACATATCACGGCACGCCATTCTGTAGTGCAACAAAGAAATGCAATGCTTGGGCAGCTAGGTATTATTGCAGGTATTGTTATAGCGCCTGACCTTGCACAATTTGCTGAATCTGCCATGCAGGGGCTGGGATTGTTGTTTCTTAAATTTGGCAGGGATGCTGAGCGGCAATCAGATGAATTGGGCGTAGAATATTCATCTAAGATTGGCTATGATGCCCAACAGATGGCCAACTTTTTTAACACACTTGAAAGAGAGCGGGCCAAAGCAGGTGGTGAGGAATTACCTGATTTTTTATCTACTCACCCAAACCCCGGTGATCGGAATGTAACAGTGGGCAAACTGGCTACGGAGTGGAAGCAAAAATTAAATCTTACAAATCCGGCTGTTAACCGCAACAGTTATCTCAAAAGAATTGACGGCCTTATTTATGGCGAAGACCCCAAAGAAGGGTTTTTAGAAAACAATGTTTTTTATCATCCTGTATTAAAATTTCAGTTTGCAACACCGGCAGGTTGGGCTTATCAAAATACACCTCAGCGGGTGCAACTGGCCCCCAAAGATGGGAAGGCACTTTTCTTTCTTACCCTTGCTCCCGGTAAAACCTTGCAGGAAGCAGCCAATGGAATATTACAGCAATACAAACTGCAGTTAGCTGAGCCGTTAAGAAATGTTTCAGTAAACGGGTTGGGTGCAATTGCTATGATTGCAGATCAACAGGTGGTACAACAGCAGGGGCAACCGCAACAGGCACCTGGTATCCGCACTATATCTTATGTCATACAGCAAGGGGATAACCTGTATCATTTAATTGGCGTAGCCGGTATTGCTGAATTTAATAATTTTATGGGCTATTTCACTAGTACTATGCAAAGCTTCCAGCCACTTACTGATGCAACTAAATTGAATAAAAAGGCAGATCGTGTTCGTATAAAAACGCTGGCTCAAAACATGACGCTTGAGCAGGCTTTCAGAAGTTACAAAATGCCTGAGCCAAAGCTGGAACAATATGCAATACTAAATGGAATGAAGCTAACAGACAATGTACCAAAGGGCACGTTGATAAAAGTTATAGAACAATAAATATTTTGTTGCACCGCCTATGAAGCTATGGGCATCATCGTTGTGTCACTCACTTGTACGTTATACCAATGTGGAACTTTTCCTGCGTTGTAACAAGAAAAAAAATTAGCGGTAGTCATTTTCACCTGTTTCATTTCTTTCGTCTCTTACATATTTATCCCCTCTTTAATGCACATTAAAAAAGGCTACCCACTTGGGTAGCCTTTTCAACTTTACTTATTCAATGTTTATTCGTACTGCGCTATAAAATTATTTTCTTTTGCTTCTTTTTTATCTTTATTTTTTCCAAAAATATAACCGCCTGCTGCACCAATTACGCCACCAATAATTGCTCCTTTACCTTTCTTTTTACTAAGTATTGCTCCGCCAATTGCACCACCCACACCACCAATTACCGCACCCTTGGTTGCATTGTTCCAACCTTTTTTATCTTTCTTTCCTGTAGCCGTATCATCATCTGTTGAAGGTGCTGTTACCACTGCGCCTTTATCATTTGTATCGGTGGTTGTAGTAGTATTGGTATTACCGTTATTAGTAATTGTACCCGTGTTGGCATTGTTGGCAGATGGTATTGGGGCAGGTAACTGAGCTGTTGCAACTTCTACCGGTGCCGGTACTTGCTGCTCTGTAACCCTCGCAGGAGTTTGCTTTTTTACAACAGGTACAAATTTGCGTTTAGCCGTAACTGGTGTGTAGCTTTGCTTATCATCTTCCTGTGGGTTGGCTATTTCTTCCTTGTCGCTTTTGTCGGATAAAGTGCTGCTGTAGTTATCAGCATTATTATCAGGTGATATAATAACCACATCACTTTTTAATGGCGTGGCAGGTTTATTGTTGCAGGCTACAAAGCCTGCTGCTATTGCAATGAGGAGTAGAATCTTTTTCATAATAATTTATTTTGTATTGGTTTACCTTTCAGGTTAATTAAAAAACAATCCATTTTATAGCGATCAGTCATGTAAAAATTGTGCCATAGTGTGTGTATACAAGGTAGCAGAACTGTTAAGATTTTGTTTAGTAAAACGGAAATATTGTTGGGGCTATTTAATTAATTTAACGTTTTAATTTTTTAAACTTTATACCAAAACATCAATACCTCCGCCTGGTGAGGCTTAACGTAAAAATGCAGGTTAATAAAACACTATCACTTAAAATATTAATGCCTTTATTGATCAAATTTTACTTTTTCGTCTAATTCTTTTCAATATTTTTTTCACTTCAATAAAGAGTATCAATGCAAAATTTACAACATGCTGCGATTTACGTTCAAAGGGATACTGATAAGCCATGGTTGATAAAACAGATCTTACAAGGAGATTTATTTGGGGATGATTTAAAATTAGGGTCATTAAAAGTTGAGGTGTTTTCGGGCATTGCTTTGCAATATTTTATCGATGAAGAATTGAAGCATGATCATTTTGAAATTGAAACGGGATTAAATACGGCATTATCAAATGCTTCTTCCGGTGAGCAGCGAAAAGCACTGTTAGCTTATATCATTACAAAAAAGCCTGCATATATTATTTTAGATGAGGTTTTTGAAAGCCTGGATATACAAACCAGGAGCTCATTGCTGATTATGCTACAGGAATTGCATAGCGAAATAAGTTTTATACAATTATTCAGCAGGAAGGAAGACCTGCTGCCGTTTATTGAAACTGTTTACTTGTTAGAAGACAATATTGTTACCGCAAAAATGAATCGTGAAGGCTTCCTTCAATTGAATACTGGTATTATTATTTCCAGGGCAAAATCTATTATTCCACCTCCACTTCAGCCATATCAACCGACCAGTTATCCATTGGTGAAAATGAAGAACGTATCGGTGACGTATAACGAAAGACAGGTATTAAATAAAATAAGCTGGCAAATATCCCCCGGTGAATTTTGGCAGCTTAAAGGCCCCAATGGATCAGGTAAAAGTACCTTGCTTTCGATGATTAACGGTGATAACCCTAAAGCTTATGGACAGGATATAGAACTTTTTGGCAAGCAGAAAGGCACCGGAGAATCGGTATGGCAGATAAAAGAAAAGACCGGGTATTTTTCACCAAATATGACCAGGCATTTTGAGCGGCTTGACTCTATAAAGCAAATGATAATTGGCGGTTTTTTTGATTCGGTTGGATTATATATTAAGCCTGCGGATATGCAGGTGAAATTAGCAGATGAATGGTTACAGCTTATAGATTTGTATAAACAAAGAGATAAACCTTTTCGGTTTTTTCAGCCCGGGCAACAAAGATTAATTATGATTGCAAGGGCAATGATTAAGCACCCACTTTTGCTTATTTTAGATGAGCCTACCTCCGGGCTGGATGATGAAAGTGTTGCTTTATTTACCACACTTGTTAATCAAATTGCTACAGAAACCAAGACAGCAATTATATACGTTTCCCACAGGGATGAGCCCGGGCTTGGGCCAACCAATATTTTTGAACTGGAACCGGGAAAGATAGGTTCTACAGGTAAAGTTGTAAAAGAGAAGTAAACATTTTCCATATTTATCATTGCCCTCTTATTATGGCTGGCTCGTATGTACACCATCCAGGGCATGCATCCATGGCAGGTTTCCTCTTCAATTACAACCCTGAGAAAGGAGCGGAAATTTGAAAAGCAACCTCATTGCTCTACTAATATTTTTCATTAGAAAATTTTAAAAATAATTGCATTTCGTAGTTTTACTATCCAAAATACCGTAATTTCCACATTCAGTTCAAAACTGATTTTTTACCTCCCAAAGTGCTTTACTATTATTTTTTTATTAGAAAACCACGGTATGACATTACAAGGAAATTTGCAAATTGAATTTGATCATGGAATTTATATCCTGTCTGTAAAAACCATATTACTTAAAGGAGTTTATTATTTTTTTATTCATGACGCTGAAAATGCACATGCGTTATTATCAGGCCACACCCTCGAGTTGGTATATACAGACGCTTTTATTTCAGTTGATACTATAGCCGGCAATGCACCCGCTAAAATACCAGCGGAAATTATTACAGCGGTAAAAATGCTGTTGCTTGATAACAAACAGCTTTGGTATTATTGATAGGACAATGAATAAAAATCGTTTACAAAACGATTGTAGCATTTCTGTTATAATGGAAATTATACCTGCTGTAAATATTGCTGATTAATTAATTGTAAGCTTCGCTTGCATTCCTCATATATACTTTCTACCTTATCGCTTCTTAAATTAATCCTTAAGCCAAAGCGATAATTTTTTGATCCCCTACCCAATACTGTTAACCATCTTTAATAATTAAAACATAAAAAATGAAACAACTATGGTTTTTTGCCTTTGTGGCGTTAATTGCATTTGGATGTAATGATAAAACTGCAACCACAGAAGTTGCTACAACAGACAGTAATAAAGTGGAGGAAGTTACCGCCGAAAAACTTGATTATGCTTATACCCTTGATGCGCCTTATGATGATTGGCAACCCGGCGATCAAAAACATGTAGTGAATGTTTTGAAATCGCTTAAAGCTTATGAAAACGGAGATATTGAATCATGCATTACGGCTTTTGGGGATAGTGTAGAACTTCGCTTTGATGGTTTCAGGGAAAAAATGAGTAATGACAGCCTCAAAAAGTTCTTTACAAAAGGCCGTGGTGAAATGGCTGCAACCAAAGTTGTAATGGGAGATTGGGAATCGGTTATTTCAAAAGATAAAAAAAAGGAGTATGTAACACTCTGGTATAAAGAAATAAATACAGATAAAAAAGGAAAAACAGATTCTTTGTCTATTGTGGATGATTTACGAATTGTAAATGGTAAGATTGTAGAACTAGATCAAAAAATTCAACACTTCCCGGCAAAGAAGAAATAAGTATGCCTGCCAGCATGCATTAGCAGCAATAGCAATTAAGCATTAAATGATATGGGGCCTTTTCGTATGAAAAGGCCCCATGGTTTTTAAAGGCCCTGTTTAAGAAATTTGAATAAGCCGTGGGCCTTTTTGTTTTGCTTCTTCTTTTTTAGGAATTACCAGGTGGAATAATCCCTGCTCATATTTCGCCTCAATTTTTTCAGCATCTACCACATCTTTTGGTAAGGTAAATACCCTGGAGAAAGACTGGTAACTAAATTCTTTCCTGGTATAATGTTCTTCTTCTTTTGTTTCATCCTCAAAATTTTTTTCTGAGGTAATAGTTAGCACATTGCCGTTTAATTCAATTCTAAAATCCTGCTTGCCCATGCCTGGCGCAGCCATCTCTACCATAAAATTATCCTTACTTTCTTTGATGTTTACGGCAGGTATTGTTGTACCTGTCGGAGAATTGTTTTCCATTCCCCAGTTCCAAAGATCCTTGGTTAAAAAATCATTGAACAATCCTGGGAATGTGTTGTAATGTGTTCCGTTTCTTTTGATAATTGACATATTGACCTCCTTTTTAAATGGTTAACAAATGAAAATGATTCAAAAAAAATCTATCAGTATTTATCAAAATAAATGCCGTTGCATAAATGCTGAAAAATTTTCAGAAAAAATGCCCTGAAGTCAGTAACGAATAATATTGATTGAAATTCTGACAGATTTTGCTGGCTAATTTGTGGGGAGTAAAAGAGATTTTTATTACAACATATATTGCAGGTAAAGTTCCCCATTGATATGCGGTACAAGTGAGTGACACAACGATGTTAACCAATGCTTCTTAGCCGGGGCAATAACAAATTTCAATGCTGTTCAATTTCAATTAATAAATAGTTTTGGAAATTTTTTTAGGGTAGGCGTACCATTAACTATTTGTGGTATTGTTTGCAGGTATTATTTGTTGTACCTTTCTATTACCTTTTTTCTCACAAATAGCAGCTCCCGGAAAACAATACTGCAACGGAAAATTATAGTTACAACCGGTGAAAAAAAAAGGTTAGTAAGGTATTTTAAACCGGCTTAACATGGCAGATATTTTTATCAGTTATTCCAGTGAAGATAAAACCATCGTAAAACAAATTGCACTCCTGCTCACAAATAAAGGGTGGTCGGTATGGTGGGACAGGCAGATTCCGATTGGCCAAAAATATGATACTGTAATAGAAGCTGAATTGCAAAAGGCTAACTGTGTGCTGGTAGTTTGGACAAAAAGATCTGTAGCCTCTGAGTGGGTAAAGAATGAAGCAAGTGAAGCAGCCAATAAGGGCGTGCTGGTTCCTGTGGTATTGGAGCAGGTGTTGCTACCGCTGGCTTTTAAGAGAATTGAATCTGCTATGCTTATTGGCTGGAACGGTGAGCAGGACCATCCGGAACTTGATATTCTTTTCAACTCAATAGAAAATATTATCAGTAAAAAAGGCGAATCTATTTTAGCAGGTAATGATAAGCAAAGCGATACAAAATCTATTAGTACAACAATAAGCCACAGCCCAACTGAAAAAATATTTGAAGATGGTAGCCGTTCCCGTATGAAGGCTTACACTATCATTGCTATTGCAGGGTTTGTGGTATCGCTGTTACTTATTTTTTATTATTTAAAATATATTGAGGGCAAAGTAAATGATGTAGCTGACCAGCGGATGTTTTACCTGGTACTGATATTATTTGGGATTGCCGCAAGTGCGCTGGTATTCGGAGTGATGAATACTTATGCTGTTTTAAAAGGTGAGAAACAGAACATGCAGCTTAAGATGGCTGGCCCTGGCGTAGGTGTGTTACTTATTGTATTGGGAGGGTTTTATCTCCCTTCAAAACCTTCAGAGAAAATTGTAAACATCCGGGTTTTTGACTGGAAGAAAAATGCCATAACACAGGGAGATGTAAAAATCTACCTCAAAGAATATATACGCACACAATCAATTGATAAAATGGGCCAGGCACTTTTTACCGGTATCCCGGGCGAGGTAGCCACCAACCAAATAAAGATAGAAGTTTCAAGTCCCGGCTATGCCACCAAAAGTTTTGATACACTGCTTGCCAATTCAACAAAACCACTGGAACTTATTTTGCCACTTACTACGGTTGTTATTATTTCAGGTAAGGTAAAAACTGCGGCAGAAATGCCTATAAAAAATGTAGAAATAAATGTTGACGGAACGAGGTATTACGCTATGTCAATTACGGATGGTTCTTACAGCCTGCGGCTGGAGGAATATACCCTTGGTGATGAAATAACTGTAACAACCTCACATAAAGATTTTGAAGACAAAACATTTTCGCTCAGGATCAATGCGCCGGAAATTAAAAACGAAGACATTTTTTTAAACCCCATAGCTCATTAAAAATAACAGGTATGAAAAAGAATATAATTTGCTGCCTATCGATATTTTTTCTTTATTGCCAGCTTTACAGCCAGTCTGTAATTATTAAAGGAAGAGTAAGGTGCATCAATCAAAATGAGAACTCCACCAAGGGGGCAGAAAACATAGTAGTGGTTCCAACTTTTTTGCCATCACGTGCTACCATTACTGCCACACGGCCATCAGGATATTTTGAATTTAATACAGGTGTACCGCTTTCAACATTGCAGGATAAGATGGTAACAGTGTATGTAGTATCCCGGTGTACCGATTGTAAGGAACTTGCTAAAAGAATTTTTATTTCAGAAGACCAGGACAGGCAAAACCGGGATGATACAAAACGGTATGTAACCATTAAAGACTGGATGTTGAATACCAACTGCCAAAAGGCTGAGTTAATACCTCTTGCTGCAGATAGTGTGCTGCGCCTGATTGTTAAACAACCCGGGCAAAATCTTGATAATGTATCAGCGGCTACTGCATTAACCGGGGCTCCTGCATTTTTAAATTTTCTCACAACGCTTACATCAGTGGTGGGGGCTACGGCTTTTCCGCAGGATTCATTTTTTGTACAAAGCATTCCTGCCGGTAAAATAAAATATGGCCAGTTCCTGCTGGCCTCACCACTAATACATTCTGCAAACACGGGTTTTAATTTTTCGCCTTCCAGGGATATTTCCGAAGCAGTATTTTGGAACCCATCGGCTATTGCAAATAGCAAAAAGCCACACAATATAAGTTTGCTAACCAATGTAAAAAACAATTTTAAACTCGGCGGGTTTTATAAAATCAATGAAAAATTTTCATTGGGCGGCGGTGCAATTTATACTACACAAAATGAATTTAGTACACCGGTTTTTGTGCAACAGGCTTCCACAAGAACGGGGGATACCATGCTCCTGAAATTAAAAGAATATGCTGCCTTTATCAGCCCCGTTTATAAAGTAAATAATATTGTAAGCCTGGCTGTAACAGTAAAGTCCATCTGGCAGGATTTCAATATTCCGGATGTGGTATTTGTAGGTAGCACAGGAAAAGGTACCTTCTTCGATAGCAGCATAAAAAAGCAATATTTTGATGTAGATATATCAGCAACTTTTAAAGCAACCAGGTCTTTACAAATAGGATTAAGTCTCATGAACCTTGCCGGTACAGAATTATATGCCAATACATTTATATCAGGGCAGTCAAATATCCCCATTCAAAAGCAACGGTCGCTGGGGCTTGGTGTTACTTATAAATGGCAGCGCCTCAATGTGGGTGCAGATGTTTTGTTTACAGAAGATGGATTGTATGATGCCGCATTTGGCGTTAATTATGTGCCGTTTAATAATGCATTGCTATCTGCCGGCCTCGCTGTTAAGCAACTCAGTTATTCCGTAGCATTTCGCATTAAGCATTTCCGTATTGCTTATATAAATGACAACGACTGGATGGTATATGATAAGAGAAAACCAAAATCATCTATCTTAAATGGAAGGCTTTACGGAGGATTTATTTTTGATCTCAACTAAAACGAATAAATAAATTAATATCAACTTAGTTGTATTTTTTCTACAGCAAAATTTTATATTGTTAGTTAAAGAAATTCTTTGGCCGGGCAATAGAAGCTATTGTCAACATCGTTGTGTCACTCACTTGTACGTCATACCCATGTGAATCTTTTACCACCTTATTTGTTTGATGCTACGTTTTACCCTATAAAATTAACGGCCTTCATAATGTTCTTCATCCGGTTCATCTTCATCAAGTTCTTCTATTTCTTCCGGAACATTTATAAAATTATCCTCATCAGTCTCACTGTCTGTTTCAGCAGTGTTAAGTGCTTCAGCTTTATCTTCCATTTTATCAGCTTCCAGGTATTCCAGTTCTTCAGCAGTAATACTTTCTTCTTCTATTTCCTGGTCCGTTTCTTTATCGGTATCCAGAATGTCATCACCATCTGTAGCAGCGCTGTATTCCATAGAATCATGTTTAAGATCGGGCTTTATAGGATCAGGTGTGTTGTCGTTTGGATGTTGCATAATGAAATTATTTATTATTATAAAAATGTAAAAGCTTGCCGATTATTGGTTCAATTATATTGACATGAATGGTTCATTTTTTTTTAGCATTTAAAAAATATTACCGTTGTCTTCTTTATCTGCTCCCTGGCTATAGCTGTTGTTCTCTTCATCCTCTTCACCCAATGCTTCATTTTCATCATCGTCCTCACTGCCAGGCACATCCAGGTCTTCTCCTGTACGATCGGCACTCTCATTAAGTTCGTCACCGTCTTCATCAGAATGATCCAGTTCTGCCGCATCCTGTGCTTTATCATCTTCACCTTTCTCTGTTTCATCCAGCAGCGCCAATTCTTCATCACTGATATTTGCATCAGCATCCTCGTCAGCATTGGTAATTACTTCTTCCGTACCGGGTATCTTAGGATCTGGTTCAGTAAGTGCACTGAAGTTGTTTTCCTCGGTACCTGTTATTTTTTCACCTGCATATATTGTCATAATTGTAAGTTTTGTAATTATATGAAAAAAAGCATGCCAGTAAATACCGTTCCAAAATTGGCTATTATATTTTGTAGTAACCTCACTAAAATTTATAATAGCTTGATAGTGGCCATAATTTTCTACAATAAATACTGGTAGAATTTGTAAAACCAAGTACATCATTAATTACTCCATTGCCATTGCAGGCGAGGAAAGTTTTTCATCTATTACCATGCTTTTATTCCATCTGTCGTGCCAGGGATTGGGAGGATTGCCAAATGCGCTAAATTCATTAAATGGTACTGCCCTGCTAAGGCCGCGGCGCAATGCAGTTGTGGTGGTAATCCTGCTCCCATCCAGGTTTACTGCACGGGTGCCTGTTATTAATTTGCCCAAAGATTTTCCTTTAAATACAGCTTCAGTTATAAACATATAAAAGCCATACAAAAAAAGAGACAACACCCTATCAAGGATATTGAACTCTGAAGAGTTAAGAAAACTTTCAAAGAGGGTAAGATTTAAAAGGGCAAATAAAAATAAAATGATGGCGGCAATTAAATAAAAAAGGATCAGGTCAATGATATAATTAGCTAATCTTTTACCTGCCGAGGCCCGAACAATATTTATTTCAAAATTAGAAAGCAGATCCTTAGCCAGGTTATTGGGTGCAGTTTGCATAGGGGAGATTTGGTGATAGATTTTTTATAAAAATTTGACTGGTGGTATAAGTTTATTCGAATTGAAAATTTGGGTATAGCTGAATTAAATGTACACATAAAAAAAGCACCAAATTTGTTTTCTTACCTTTCAATTACTTGGCTGGTAATACTTACAAAACCTGATGCTCCTGCTTTGAGTCGTCTAATCTTTTTAACGGATCTTTCTTCTCAACTCATGTAGTAAATATACAAATTCGAAATACCCTTTTCCAAATATTTTCCCACTTATTTTTTTACTCTCTGATACTAATTCTGCACATTTTTTTTTCCGCAATAAAAGATAAGTTGCTTTATAACCTATATTTTGTATTACTCAATAACATCGAATGGGGTTGGCATAAAAAAAGCACCAAATCCGTTTTCTTACCTTTCAATTACTTGGCTGGTAATACTTACAAAACCTGATGCTCCTGCTTTGAGTCGTCTAATCTTTTTTACGGATCTTTCTTCTCAATTCATGTTATAAATGTACAAATTCGGAATACCCATTTCCAAATATTTCCCCACATATTTTTTTATTTTTTGGTACTAATTCTGCACATTTTTATTTCCGCAATAACAAACCTGCAAAACATCCTGTTTCAGGCAGGTAGATTGCGAATTGAAGTTGAGTTTAAGCATTGTATTGTTACATTTATAACTTAGCGGTTAAAGTTTTTCTTCAAAAAAGCAATTACATTTCTTGCAAATATTTTTTCTATGATATCTTCTACCGTTAAATCAAACATCAGTCTTTTTATTTCCGCCAACGGCACACTATAATTAAATCCAGCCTGAGAAATTTCTTCGGGGGTTTTTAAAAAATCCAGCATATCATTTCTTAAAACAGGCATCTCGGCTGTTGTGGGGTAAAAATCCAGATGGTTGATCAAGCCATCATAGTCGCTACCAATTGATAAAATATCCCACCCTTTTTTTGTGTTTACAGTTTTTACAACTTCAAATAAATTAGCGAATAGTACTTTAACGTATTGCCTGCGCAGATCAGTGCTGCCGAGTTTCTTATTTTTTTTGATAATATCAATGATAGTATTGCCCGCAATTCTTTTCTCATCCAGTTGAATACCAATCAGCCCCCCGGTTTCTGCAATAATCAATACATCCTCTGCGCATAGGTTGATGCTGTTTTCATGCAGGTAGTTGGAGCTGTTATGCAATTCCGCATCGTCGTTTTGTAGTGCCAGCGCAGCCAATGTACGGCATTTGCTTACCACACCTGTATGACTGCATACCAAAGGGAATTTATCATTTTTTGCCCAGTACTTTAATTTGATATAAGCGTAAAAATCTATCCTGCATTGGGGGCTCATATGTTTTATATCAATGAGAATGCGTGGGCCGTTATTTTTTTTAAGTAACCGGTCAATTACTTCTTTTCCCAATTCTTTTAATCCTTCATTAAGCCCTTCGGATTGGGATACGATGGTGCCAATTAATTTCATCAGGCTTTTTGCATGCCCGCCCAAGCCATTCCAAAAATGGTGGTTTAGTGAAATAAAGAGCGGAACAAATTCCCATTTTTTCATTTCCAGTATATTATTCTCATACTGTATGAGGGTACTAAAATCAGCCGGATCTTTTTTATGGCTTTGCGCCTGGTCCCTTTTTAAAAATGCCATATTGGGTACCTCGCTGGCAAGTGTGTGCGCCCCCTCAATGCTTAAGATGATGCAAATTGTATTTGTGTCTGCTTGAATGATTTCTTCTAATTGCTGATAGTTTTTTACAAATTTTACGGTATAATCTTTTGCCTTATTTTGCTGGTTATTAAATTTTGTAAAATAATTGTACTCAGATACCAGCCCATCCTGGAAATAATTCTTCATCGATTTTTTTGTAAAATCAATATCGTCTAAATTAAAGCCGGTTAAGGCATTTACAACTTTAGATTTAACGGTATCCTCCCAGGGTACTTTTCTTTCCGACACAAGATCTTTTAAAGTGTCGTTTAAAAAACTATCGGGCTTTAAATTGGAAACCAGGAATGCTTTTTCAAGCGGGGTAAGGGAGGCTATGATTACACGTACATTTCCTTTATGGAGGTTGTCAAAATTACTTTGGGTACTTAGCCTTACGCTTGATATATTTTCTATTTGCCGGTTGAGCCGGCTTAGCAGCCACGAATTTATTTCGTTGCCATAACTTTCGAAGGGTGTATGCAGCGGATTACTGCGGCCACTCATATAGGGTTTGCCACTTGGGTGGCAGTGGATGTCAATATTAAAATCAGCTGTCATAATGTGCATTTTTTGAATTGGAAAAATACAGCGGATAAATTTAAAATGCAATACACCAGCGGAATCTATTTTAATGGAAAGAAGTTAGCGAGGCTAAATAAAAATGTGGGAAAAGTTGCAAACAGGTATGACGCACAAGTGTGCGACGCAACAATGATGACCATAGTTTCTGGGCCCGGACAATAATTTTTTTATGCGGCTGCCGAAATAAATTTCACTAAAAATCTTTTGGCAACTGGTAGCAGTGTTTCTTCTACCGGGAATTGAAGGGAGGTTTCCATGGCGTACACCGCAGGATTGGGGAGGTCAGTTTTTTTGCGTATCAGCTCAGATTTTATTTGCTCGTAGGTGGTGGATATGCTGCGGTACCAAACATCAATATAATCTGTTTTGATGCCGCGGTATTTCTCATCGTGGTTTTCGAATATGGTTAGCCGGTACTGATAAACCAGCGTATCTTTTTTGTTGCCGTTGTTTAAAAAAAAGTACCCTTCAGTAATATCAAGGGGCACAATGCCGACCGGGATAATTACTATTTTTTCTTCTACAAATTCATATATCTCAGCGCCATTGCTAATGGTTTTTTGCATTTTGCCTGCAGCGTAATAAACAATGTCTTCCAACTCCTTCATGAGTTCATCATCTTCAATTACCTGCTTGTACAACAAAGACAGTTTTTCCATTTGAATGCCGGTAATCCGTTTTGGAAATTGCTCCTGCATTAGTTTTTTATTGTCACGGAAAGAAATGATATTGTTATAATGGAAAATGATATCTGCCAGTTGGGGGTACAATTTGTTTTGACTAAAGCCACCGTTTATTTCCTGCAGGTAGGCCAGCAGTGTATATTTTTTTAATTCAAAATCTATA
>JANMVB010000347.1:0-7795 GCA_031392305.1 Ferruginibacter sp. | reverse complement strand
GATCTTCGCCGTATGCTACAGAAAGAACGTAGTTTTGACGGCCTGCAGGCAAAAGATATTATGTCTGAAAACCCAATAACCACCCCATCAACTTTATTGGCAGTGGATGCCCTTGAAATTATGAAATCAAAAAATATTAGTCAATTGGTAGTGGCCGACAATAGTTTCTATATTGGTGTCGTTCATATTCACGATATAATTAAGGAAGGAATCATATAAATAGTAAATAAAAATCAACATCAATTTAAATTTATTACAAACAGATATGAATAATAATTACGTAGCCATCATGGCAGGGGGTATTGGCAGCAGGTTTTGGCCAATGAGCAGAACAGATTTTCCCAAACAGTTCCTTGATATTTTGAATACGGGCAGAACATTGATCCAATCAACCTTCGATCGGTTCACCATCTTCATTCCGAAAGATCATATCTACATTGTAACTACCGAACAGTATAAACATATTGTGGCAGAACAGTTGCCGGAGTTACCGGTAGAAAATATTTTATGCGAACCCTCCCGTAAAAATACAGCACCCTGTATCGCCTACATTTCTTATAAGCTACGGCAGATAAACCCCAACGCCAATTTAATATGTGCCCCTGCAGATCATATTATCCTGGAGCCTGAAAATTTTAAAACAAAATGTTTGGAGGCCCTGCATTTTACCGAAAACATTAAAGCTTTGGTTACGCTTGGCATTAAACCTATCCATCCAAACACGGGCTATGGTTACATACAATATGAACAAAATGCTGTAAGCGAAAATATTTATAAAGTTAAAACTTTCACAGAAAAACCTGATAAGGAACTTGCGCAAACCTTTATTTCGAGTGGCGATTTTTTATGGAACGCCGGCATTTTTGTATGGCAGATAAAAAATATCATTGCGGCTTTTGAAAAGTTTTTGCCCGAAATGCATGACGTATTTGATGCGGAAAAAAACAACTTTAATACGGATGAAGAAAAAAATGCCATTGACAGGATATATCCGCAATGCGTTAATATTTCCATTGATTATGGCGTAATGGAAAAAGCAGATAATGTGTATATCATCCCCTCTTCTTTTGGGTGGAGCGACCTCGGTACCTGGGCCAGCGCTTACGACAACCTCGAAAAAGATTATCTCGAAAACGCAGTTGCAGGCAGCAATGTAATGATCATTGATGCCACAAAAAACATCATACATGCAGACAATAAAAAGTTAATTCTCATACAGGGCCTGGATGATTTTATTGTAGTAGATACACCCGATGTATTGCTTATTTGTAAAAAAGATAAGGAGCAAACCATTAAAGAATACGTGGCAGAAGTTAAAAGAAACAAGGGAGATAAATTTTTGTAACGCTGTGTGGTGAATGGTCAATGGTCAACAATTCGACTAACTTTTTTTTAATTTTTTTTGACTAACAGGTGAGCCCTGATTAAACATTGTTGTGTCACTCACTTGTACCGCATACCATTGTGGAGCTTTTATTATGGTATGTGTAGCCCACAATAAAATAAAAGCCAAGTTGTAATCTCCTGTAATTAAAAATTGAATTGCATATGCTAATGTAGTAATGAATATAATCGGCATTTGATTAAATAACATTGATGCAAATTTTTGCCATTGTGTTTTATTTCATATAACGCAGAAAAAGTTGCCAATAGATTTTCAGTACAAGTGAGTGACACAACGATGTTGCCCATTGCTACATAGCCAGGACAAAAAATCTGCTTACTAAATCCAGAAGGATTTCAGTGATGCAGGCTAATCAAAATATAATAAAATTTTGCAACCCCAAATACATAGTAAATTACCTAATGCAGGCACCACTATTTTTACCGAAATGAGTGTGCTTGCTGCCCGGCATAATGCCATTAACCTAGGGCAGGGCTATCCTGATTTTATGATGAGCAGTGAATTGATTGTGCTGGTAAATAAGGCCATGCAAAATGGCAACAATCAATACGTACACATGAATGGCCTGCCACTGTTACGGGAAAGGATAGCCGAAAAAATAGCTGATTGCTATGCGGCAACTGTACATCCCGAAACAGGTATAACTATTACACCCGGCGGCACTTACGCCATTTACACGGCCCTCACTACCGTACTGCAACCCGGTGATGAAGTAATTGTTTTTGAGCCAGGCTATGATAGCTATATCCCTAATATCGAAATCAATGGCGCTGTTGCAGTGGTTGTTCCGCTTCAATTTCCGGCCTATTCAATTAACTGGGAATTGGTAAAAGAAAAAATTACTTCCAAAACAAAAATGATTATGCTCAATACGCCACACAACCCTACAGGTAGTGTATTGGGCAAAGAAGATATAGATCAGTTGAGCAGTATTGTAAAGGATACCGGTATTTTTATTTTAAGTGATGAAGTGTATGAACACCTGGTATTTGATGGCAAACAACATGAAAGCATGTTGCGCTATCCCCATCTGCAGGAAAGAAGTTTTGTATGTTTTTCATTTGGCAAAACGTATCACTGCACCGGCTGGAAAATAGGTTATTGCGTAGCCCCGCCCGCCCTGATGAAAGAGTTTAGAAAAGTACACCAGTTCAATTGTTTTAGCTGTAGCAGCCCGGTACAATTTGCATTGGCTGAATACTTACTGCAAAAAGAAGCTTACCTACAGTTGGGCATGCAGGTACAACAAAAGCGAGATTACTTTAACCAGTTAATGCTGCAGACTAAATTTAAAGCCCTGCCCTCTTACGGAAGTTATTTTCAGTTATTTAGTTATGATGGTATTACAGAAGAAAAAGAGAAGGATTTTGCCATACGCATTACAAGAGAATACGGTGTAGCAAGCATACCCCTGTCAGCATTTTATGCCAGCGAAAGGGAAGATAAAATACTTCGCTTTTGCTTTGTAAAAAAAGAAGCTACATTAGATGAAGCTGTAAACCGGCTGATAAAAATTTAGTGAAAGTAAAGATGTTTACAGGCAACTATAATGCTGATAAAAATCATACAACCAATGGGTATTTAAAAATATATTTGATACACAATTATATTAAAATGAAAAACATTCTTGTTCCTGTTGATTTTTCTGAAACTGCATCCAACGCAGCAGAATTTGCCGGTAACCTTGCAGCATTTTATGGGGCTGAATTATGGATCTATCATGCTTATCAAATCCCGATAGCATTAAGCGAATTTGCTTACCCGGTATTGGATATTGCTGAAATGCAAAAAGCTGCAGATCATGAACTGGAAATATTGAAAGCAGCCACGCAGGGAAAACTAAGGCGTACCATCCCTATCCACACAAAAGCTGAAATGAATGTGATGCAGTTGGGATTAAATAATTTTTGTGACGAAGTAAAACCTGACCTTGTAGTGATGGGGCTTTCGGGCAAAAACCCGCTGACACGTTTAATTGTAGGAAGTAACACCATCAAAGCCATCAATGATTTGCAGTACCCATTATTGGTAATACCACCACAGGCAGAATTTATACCGGTAAGAAAAATTGGATTTGCCTGCGATTACCAGCAACTTGAAAAATCAACGCCAATTAATTTGATCAAAAAAATTGTCACAGATTTTCATGCAGAACTGCATGTATTAAATATTGCAACAAATCATAAAAATGAAAAGAAGGAACCGGTGGATGAAGGTTTAATAATCTATGATCTTTTACAAGGCACCAAAGCAGCATATCACACTATTACGGCAGCGGAAATTACTGAAGGTATCAATTGGTTTATTGACCGGGAAAAACTTGACTGGATAGCAGTAATACCAAAAAAACACAGGCTGATTGAGAGCATATTTAAACGCAGCCATACAAAGGATTTAATCTTTCATACCCACACTCCTGTGTTATGTATTCATGAATAGCAAGTGAATTATACTCCAAATTGTTGCAGGTGATGGTCTAAATGTTTGTACATACTCATGCCCCATTGGCTGGGCGTAAACTTTCCAAAAAAAGGATGTGGATATTTGCTGATACCATCGAGGCCAGCTGTATGAAACTGGCGGAGAAGTGCTGCAAGTTGTTGTTTTTCTACATCAAAATCTTTTGGTTCTTTTATTATAAAATTCGGGGAGGTAGGCAGGTTTTTTTTCCAGGGTTCATCATCGTACAATTTCGATTTTATCATCCAGCCTACTAACCGGCCAAGTAACAAACGGGGCAATTTTTTTTCACTAAGCGGCACACCAAAAGCAACTTTACAATGTGCCAGCATTTGTGCCACATCCATTTTACCCCATTGTCGTGCAGACCCGGGTTGTAGCATATTTAATCGGTTCAACAATTCGTTGTATGCATCAGCATCAAATAAACTTTTCATCTATAAAGAATTTGAGTGGTTACCAAAATCAAAAAAGAAAGATAAAAAAAATTATAGCCTTACAAAATAAAATTATGTAAAACCTGTTTTTTTTGGTCGATCGTAAATGTGGCAGTGCCAATTCGGTCATCAAACTTCAGAGTATGAACCAATAAAAAAGCCAGGAAAATTCCCTGGCTTTTTTTTTATTTTTCTTTCGGAACTATCTTTTAAAACTCCGCACTCTTTGGGTACCTCGGAAAAGGAATTACATCCCTGATATTGCCCATACCGGTTACAAATTGTACCAGCCGCTCAAACCCAAGCCCAAAGCCAGCATGAGGGCATGCACCGAAACGTCTTGTATCAAGGTACCAGTTTAATTCTTCCACCGGGATATTCATTTCATTCATGCGCTGCGTTAATTTATCCAACCGTTCCTCTCTTTGCGAACCACCCACAATTTCTCCGATGCCCGGGGCCAGTATGTCCATGGCAGCCACCGTTTTTCCATCATCATTCATGCGCATATAAAACGACTTGATATCTTTTGGATAGTCAGTTAGTATTACCGGTTTTTTAAAATGCTTTTCTACCAGGTAACGTTCATGTTCGCTTTGCAGATCGGTTCCCCAACCTTCGATGAGGTATTGAAATTTTTTCTTCTTATTGTGATTACTTTCTTTTAAAATTTCAATGGCTTCGGTGTAAGTCAACCGCTCAAAATCATTGTTTACCACAAAGTCCAGTTTTTCCCTCAGGTTCATTTCACTTCTTTCATTTTGAGGCTTTTGTTTTTCCTCCTCTTCAAGTCGTTGTGCCAAAAATTCAATGTCATCTTTGTTATTTTCAATGGCATGTTTTATTACATACTTAATAAATTCTTCTGCCAGGTTCATATTATCTGCCAGGTCGTTAAAAGCTACCTCCGGCTCTATCATCCAAAACTCTGCAAGGTGCCGGGTGGTGTTACTGTTCTCTGCACGAAATGTTGGACCAAATGTATAGATATCACTAAAAGCCATTGCTGCCAGTTCACCTTCCAGTTGCCCGCTTACTGTAAGGTTGGTACTTCTGCCAAAAAAGTCATCTTTAAAATTTATAGAACCATTTTCATTTGTTGGTGCGGTACCATCCAACGGAAAAGTAGTTACCTTAAACATTTCGCCTGCACCTTCAGCGTCGCTGGCTGTAATAATGGGGGTGTGTAAATAAAGAAATCCCTTATCATTAAAAAATTTATGCACCGCATAAGCCAGTGAATGACGCACACGAAAAACAGACCCGAAAGTATTGGTCCTGAAACGCAGGTGTGCAATTTCCCTTAAAAATTCAAGGCTATGCTTCTTTGGTTGTAAGGGAAATTTTTCTGCATCACTATCGCCCAATATTTCTATGGTGGCTGCTTTTAATTCAACCTTCTGGCCCTTGCCTAAAGAAGGGATGACTTCACCTACAGCCTTTATACATGCACCGGTAGTTATGCGTTTCAATGTTATTTCATCCAGGGTACCCAATGTGGCTACCACCTGTAAATTATTGTTGGTGCTGCCATCGTTCAATGCTATAAACTGGTTGTTGCGGAAGGTACGTACCCATCCCATTACAGTTGCCTCGTAATTGGCATTTTCATTCGCCAGCAATTCTTTAATCTTCACTCTTTTGTTGAACATACTTTTGATTTATTAAGGGTGCAAATATAATACATTGTGGTAACGCCTTTTTAAGCTACAACAATTGATTACAGCCTGATAAAGCCCATACTTTATTTACTGTATTACTGTATAGACTTTATTTACTGCATTCTTATTAAAACCTCCCTTCTCATAATCAACCTACCTTTATAAAATGAAAATAGCCTTCTTCTCTACAAAAGCTTATGACCGTGAGTTTTTTGACAAGTATATCAGCACGCATGAAATAATATATTTTGAAGCACCATTAAATCAACAAACAGTAAACCTTGCAAATGGTTGTGCAGCAGTGTGTGTGTTTGTAAATGATAAGCTGGATGCGGTAGTGATGAAAGAATTAAAGAAAGCCGGTGTGGCATTAATAGCCTTGCGTTGTGCAGGATTCAACAATGTAGATCTTACTGCAGCTAAAGAAAAAGGAATTACGATAGTACGTGTGCCTGCCTATTCGCCCCATGCAGTTGCTGAACATGCAGTTGCATTGATACTTACCCTTAACCGAAAAACGCACAAAGCTTACAACCGTGTAAGAGAAGGTAATTTTTCACTTGAACGCCTCACAGGTTTTGATTTGTACGGTAAAACAGTTGGTGTAATTGGAACAGGAAAGATAGGTCAGGTTTTTTGCGATATTATGATTGGCTTTGGTTGTAAAGTAATGGCGTTTGACCTGGTAGCGCATCAACCAACTGCAGCAAAGGGTGTTGATTATTTACCATTGATTGACATTTTTAAAGAGGCCGATATTATTTCTTTGCATTGCCCGCTGAATGAACAAACCAGGCACCTCATCAACGAGCAAACTATAGGAATGATGAAAGATGGTGTGATGCTGATTAATACCAGCCGGGGTGCGCTTATTGATACAGGTGAAGTAATTAATGCTTTAAAATCGGGCCGTATCGGGTACCTGGGTTTAGATGTGTACGAACAGGAAGAAAAGCTATTTTTTAACGACCTTTCAGAAAATATTATACAGGATGATATGATCATGCGGTTGCTTAGTTTCCCCAATGTATTGATTACCTCTCACCAGGGATTTTTTACTGAGGAAGCCTTAACACAAATTGCCAAAATTACATTGGACAATATTGATAAATTTGAATCGGGAGTAGTGCTTGATAATGTAGTGGTATAATTTTATAATGCAACCTGGAAATATGGCAAAATAATATAGTTATTAACATACCACTTTTGCAAATTACTTACATAAAGATTTTCTAAAACTACAAATATGAAAATGAAAACTTTTTTCAAGCTGTGGATTTTCTTAGTCTTAGTATGTCAAATATCCTGTACAAAAGAAAAAGAATCAACAGTAAAGCAAGAACCACCAATAACTCTCTCAAATATTTTAGAATGCTATCGCCTGGCAACATGGGATTCAGCAAAAATTCATACACAACTCGTTGGCAAATGGGAATGGGAGTATATCCGGTGCTACTGGAATCCTGAAGATGGTAATTATGATGATTACAAAGGCGTTTTAATTGAATTTAAAGCTGATAAAACTTTGGAAGTTTTAGTAAATGGACAAACAACTCAAACAACAACATGGCATGTTGTAAATTTAAATGACGGCTATTTTGGTATCAGCACCAATGAACTTGTAGTTTATGTACCCGGACAAATTTTATTTTGTACAGAAAGAGTTTTATTTAATGATAGTTACACAGACGGCTGTGATAATTATTTCAAACGAAAAAATTGAAAGTAAGAACAACAATCCTACCTTATTGTTTGAATATTTTAAAGGTTGCTTAATTCTTCGACTGAAAAATTTTTTACTTTTGGCAAAGTCTGTTTGGACTGGATTTTAT
>JANMVB010000344.1:0-6601 GCA_031392305.1 Ferruginibacter sp. | reverse complement strand
GTGATGGTGATGATACATGGTGGAGCCTGGTCATCTGGTGATAAAACGGAGCTTACCCCGTTTGTTGATACTTTTAAAAGAAGGCACCCGGACTATGCTTTGTTCAATATCAACTATCGTTTATCTGCAGCGCCTAATAATTTTTTTCCTACGCAGGAAATGGATGTAAAAGCTGCTATAGAATTTATTCATAGCAAAGCAGCCGAATATGCCATCTCTGATAAATATGTTTTAATAGGTGCAAGTGCCGGTGGCCACCTCGCTTTGCTGCAGGGATATAAATATACTACGCCGGTAAAACCCAAAGCCATAGTTTCATTGAGTGGCCCATCTGATATAAATGATATGTACATCAACCCTGCAGGCGGTAATCCACTGCTGTCATCTCTGCTGGCATCGGTGGTGGGAAAAACACCTGCACAGGACCCGTTGCTTTATACCAACTCGAGCCCGGTAAATTTTATTACTGCCGGTGCCTCGCCCACGCTTTTATTGTATGGTAGTGTTGATCCCCTGGTTAGGCCGACGCAGGGTGAATTTGTAAAAGCAAAATTGCAAACCGCAGGGGTGGTAAATCAATATTTTTTGTATAATGGAAGTGCCCATGTAGATACCTGGAGCAATGCAGTATTCTTTGATTCGTTCACAAAAATTCAGGCATTTTTAACGGCAAATGTGCAGTAGGTTAGGTGTTGCTATTTTTGTAGAAGGCTGATGAAATTGGTAAGCAGTTAATATACTGTAGGTAAAGTTCACCATTGGTATACAGTACAAGAGGGCGATGCAACGATGCTGCTCAATGCTTCTCAGCCCGAACAAAAAATATTCCCGCTGTGGTCGGTGTCCTCAGCGTCCATAACCTTGTAAAGAAGCGACAATTAGGAACGCACCTTTTAATTTGTAGGTTGACATGCTAAAATAAATACTATGCAAAGAAGGAAATTTATTGAAATGGGTGGTTTGCTTGCTGCCACAGCCGCTCAACTTAATTCTTTTGCTGGCATAAAGTATTCTAAAAAGCCTGGGGACAACAATAAGCAAATAGATTTTATTTATGATGGAACAGTATTATCTCCAAAAGAATATGCCGGCCTCCTAATGAAACTAGTGGATGAAGGAAAGGTTAAAATAGATAATTATTCCAATGGGGGAATTGTTGAGGAATTGGAAAATAAATTTTCCTTCCTTTTAGGAAAAGAGTCTGCGGTTTTCATGCCTACAGGAACTTTAGCAAACCATATTGCCGTTCGCAAACTTGCAAACAATAATCGCAGGATCATAGTACAGGAACAAAGCCACTTTTATAATGATAGCGGCGATTGTGCTGAAACACTCAGCGGATTAAATCTTATTACCACCGGAGATAATGCTGTTGATTTTTCTGTGAGCGATGTAATAAATATTGCAAACAAAACAAAAACAGGAAGAGTTGAAACAAGGATAGGTGTAATTGCTATTGAAACGCCGGTTAGGAGAAAACAAGACCGCATTTTTAAATATGAGAAAATTAAGCCGATAAGTGACTATGCTAAAACCAATGGAATAAGAATGCATTTGGATGGGGCAAGGTTATTTGTACAAGTTGCTCATACAAACATAGAACCTGCAAAATACGGTGAGTTATTTGACACTGTTTATACATCCATGTATAAATGTTTCAACGCCCCTTGCGGTGCGATATTGGCGGGTACAAGACAATTCACGGAATCACTATTTCATGAAAGAAGAATGTTTGGAGGAGGGCTACCGGCAGCATGGCCATTTGCAGCCATTGCACTATATTATGCAGATAGCTTTATAACCGATTATAAAACGGCTTGGATAAATGCTCAAAAGTTTTTTTCGATACTCAAAAAAGAAGAAAGATTCACAATTTCTGAATTGGAGAATGGCACCCATGTTGTGAGGCTTGACATAAAGGTAAAAGACATTAATCGTTTTAGAGATTCGCTTACTAAAAAAAATATTCAGTTACATGAACCTGTTGAAAACGGATTCTTTTTAAAAATTAATCCGACTATTAACCGAATTAAACCCGAAGCCTTAGCTGAATTATTTTTGGATTCGCTAAATGTATCAGATTAAAACCGCAGCAAGCATTGCTAATATAATGTAGGTAAACCTCCTCATTGGTATTGAGTACAAGAGGGCGATGCAACGATGCTGCCCAATGCTTTTTAGCCCGGACAAAAAATATTTTTTTATTTGGAAGCATAACAAAATTGACCTTATTAAAATACAAAAATTTGTAAGAAAATATTTATACATTAATACTGCTATTATTTCAACTACTAAACTTTTCATGTATGGGAAAGAAAGACAAGGCAATAGATCTATACATTTTGAAATCAGCAGAATTTGCCATTCCTATTTTAATACATCTACGGGAATTGGTTCACATAGCCTGCCCGGATGTAGAAGAAAAAATGAAATGGAGTTTCCCGCATTTTGACTATAAAAATGAAATGATGTGCAGCATGGCCGCATTTAAAAAACACTGTGCATTCGGTTTCTGGAAGGCTTCGCTGATGAAAAATACTGTATTGGTTGAAACGGCAAAATCTGAAGTGGCGATGGGGCACCTGGGAAAAATTACTTCATTAAAAGACCTGCCTGCTGATAAAAAAATTATTGCCTACGTGAAAGAAGCAATGGAACTAAATGACCGCGGAATTAAACTTGCAGCACCAACAAAAACAACAGAGAAAAAAGAATTGGTGATACCTGCATATTTTTTGCAGGCACTTGAAAAAAATAAAAAAGCAAAGGCGACATTTGAAAATTATGCGTACTCACATAAAAAAGAGTACCTGCAATGGATAACCGAAGCTAAAACCGAACTAACAAGAAACAAACGGATGGAAACAGCACTTGAATGGATGGCCGAAGGGAAAGAGCGGCACTGGAAATATAAAAAGGGTTCATAGAAGATGGTTCATCGTTTATAGAAACAGTAGTTTTAGTGAGCCGATTTATTGATTACTGACTAAAGTTTTAAATGTCCATTTCACTATGAACTATCACCCATCAACTATAACATATCACCCGATTTCTTCCTGCCATTTAAACCCCGGCATTATAAAATAAAAAATGCTCCACCAGTTATCTTCCATCTCCATGTATAATTTATAGGGGCCTTCATAATGTATCTTTTCCCCGTTTTCCATTACGGCATCATATTTAAGCATCCCTTCTGCAAAGCCCATCCCTGTTTGGTTTTCCTCATTTAAGTCGAAGTTAATATTGTCAATATTATAGCCATCATCATTAAATTCAGTAAAGGCTTCAAAAAAAATATTCATCTTACTGATGATATCTTCCCTTGATAATTTTTGCCCATCGGCAGTGGCGCAATGCCAGCTTAGCTCAGTGCAGTATTCATTAAAATCCCGTTTAAACCAATGAAGTAAAAAGGTATGCGTCCGCTTTAAAATATCAGCCTGGTGATTGGGGTGAAACTCTTCATAGATATAATTTGCACCCATTCCTGCAATGGGTTTCGTTTCTATTTCCTGTGTAAATAATTCTTCAATAATAAATTTATAGATTACTTCATCGGGGTAGGGGCCATCGTTGATGTGCAGGGTAATGTCGTTTTTTTGTAAGAGTAAGTTGATCTTTTTTATAGCGTCTGCGAGCTGTATTTTGCTTAAGTTTTCTACTGGTTCAAATGTGGGTTTGCCAATTCTTTCATACACGGTTGTATATTCTGTACTGGCATATTCATCTTCAAAAGCAAGTATGTTTTTTAGAAACTGGTTTTCAATTTCAGGTGGCATGGCAGCATTACTTTCCATAAAAAAAGCATCACCATATTGTGCCTTTAATTTTATCCTTAAAATCTCATTTTCTATTCGCAGATTTTTTTGTGCATCATCCGAAAATTCTTCATGTTGGTCCATGGTAAAGTATTTACCTTACAATATATTAAATTTCAGTAAGCTATTTATGCAACTGAAAAAAAATCATAAAAATATTATTAACCTGGCCTAAGTTATTGGTTTAAACTTACCCACCAGGTTATACGAATTATCAATCAATTCAAGCAGTTGCCTGTTTGCAAGCGTTCCATCCACAATGATTGTGTTCCAGTGTTTTTTATTCATGTGATAGCCGGGCAATACACTTTCAGGATATGTTTCTCTAAGCTCCAACGCTTTTTCAGGATCGCATTTGGCATTAAACTGCAGCAGTGCTGTATCCAGCGGCACCAGCAAAAAAACTTTTCCATTCACTTTAAAAACGATCACACCATCGCCAAAAGGAAAACCTTCCGTAACGAAAGGTTTTTGAATTACATAATCCCGGAGTGTTTCTATATTCATTACAAAGTTTGATTGATTATTTTATGGGCCTCTTTTAATTTAGATGGTAACTGGCCGGTAATGGTATGCCACCACATTACAAAATCGCTGCCGAGGCTATACAGCGGATAGGTAAATGTAGCAGGCCTGTTTTTTTCAATAAAGTAATGCCCCACCCACGCAAAGCCATATCCGCAAAAAGGGATGGCAGCAATAAACCAAAAGTTTTTTAAAGCAATGCCAGCAATTAAAAAACCAATGATGAGGCTGGTGCCGGCAAAATGCAACAACCGGTTTGTAGCATCGCCATGCTCCGTTAAATAATAAGGGTAAAAACTCCAAAAAGTTTTATATTTTTTTTCTGTCGCCACAATTATATTTTTTAGAAAATTACACAAATCAAATTGCTCCCGCAATTTTTTTTGCTTCTACATGTTGCAGTTCTTTTAACCGGTACAATACTTCTGTTAACCGTACCTGCGGTATGCCTGCAGTTATACTGCTGAACAATTGCATCTCTCTTGCAATAACAGTGCAATTGTATTGCTTCATCACCATCATTACTTCATTCATTTGTGTGTAATCAAATTGAATATTGTACCTGGTTTCAATTTGTTTTTGAATAATGGGTGTTACCTGCAATGCAAGGCTGGCAGAGGTTTTATAAGCATTAATAAGACCGGGCACGCCAAGCAATGTGCCGCCAAAATAACGCACCACAATGATAGCGATATTGGTTACTTCTTTACTATCAATTTGCCCGAGGATGGGTTTACCTGCGGTGCCTGCAGGTTCACCATCATCGCTTACCCTAAACACATTTCCATCCGTACCAATGCGGTAGGCAAAACAATGATGAACAGCTTTTGGATGTTCCTTCTTTAAATGTTGCAGTTGCTTTTTAAAATCATCTGCAGTATCAATAGGAAAAGTGTAGGCAATAAATTTGCTGCCTCTGTCTTTAAATTCTGCTGTTGATGGCTGGTCAATCGTTTTATAAAATCCGGTATCGTTCATAATATTTATGCGAAGTAGCTTTGCTGATAAATTTAAATTTCATTGTTGACAAGCAGTAGTATTTTAGGGATCATCGTTGTGGCACTCCCTTGTACCGCATACCAATGTGGATCTTTTCCCACACAATAAAAATGAGCAATCAAATTAATTTCTATCGTTGTGCATCGGCTTAAAATATTGTATCAAATCACCCATTATTTTTTCGCTGCTCACTTCCGTATGCTCTAATAATTTTGGCGCATCAGTACCTATACCAATTTGCAATGAGTAATTGGTAATCACCCTTGCTTCGTCCCAATAACCTCCTTCGATAAATGATTGCAATAAGGCAGAACCACCTTCTATCAATACACTTTGAATATTTAACTGGTATAAAGCCGCCAGTATTTCAGGTATAAAATTTTCTTTATCCGCCAACTTGTAATAAAAAATTTCTCCTTCTTCGTGTTTGATGGTATTGAACACAATTGTTTTAACAGACCCATCAAA
This sequence comes from Ferruginibacter sp., assembly GCA_031392305.1. Taxonomy (GTDB): domain Bacteria; phylum Bacteroidota; class Bacteroidia; order Chitinophagales; family Chitinophagaceae; genus Ferruginibacter. Next base: position 791 of record JANMVB010000344.1, on the reverse strand, counting down.
TAGGTGCATTGATTTCGGGAGTTTCAGTTCTTTATCAATCACCAGCCTCACAGGGTTGTTGCCCTGCCAAAGGCGGATTGTTAATGATGGGTTATCCTTTAATGCTGTGTTGGTACCCACTAAGATGGCTGCTTCTTCGCTCCTCCATTTATGTACCAGCCGGTTTGTTTTTTCATTGCTGATCAGCAACCTTGCATCACCTGCACCTGCAATTTTATGATCACTTGTTTGTGCCCATTTTAAAATGATGTAGGGCCGGTGCATGTTATGAAAAGTAAAAAAACGATTATTCAGTTCCAGGGCTGCCTGCTTCAATACGCCTGTTATTACCTGTATGCCTGCCGCCTCCATTTTTTGTATCCCCTTGCCGGCAACCTCTTTAAAACTATCCCTGCAACCAATCACCACCACCGGAATTTTATATTTAATAATAAGGTCAGCACAGGGAGGGGTTTTACCAAAGTGGGCACAGGGCTCAAGAGATACATACATGGTGGAGGATGCTATCAGTTGCTGATCGGTTTGGGCCACACTGTTGATACAGTTTACTTCCGCATGTGCCTGCCCGTATTGCCGGTGATAACCTTCACCGATGATACGATCATTGTGTACCAGCACTGCGCCAACTATTGGATTTGGGGCAACATTGCCCATACCCAGCTTTGCCAGTTCAAAACAACGGTGCATATATTTTTCGTGAGTCATCAGTCGGCAAAAATAGCAATAGAAAAATAAACTATGTTTGCCCTGATGACAATCAAAGAAATATACCGGCATTATTTACAGCAATT
>JANMVB010000281.1:0-4102 GCA_031392305.1 Ferruginibacter sp. | reverse complement strand
TGTTTGAGAGTGACTGTACTCTCACCTTTTTTCACTTATAATCAAATCTATTGGTATAAATTTAATTAGATCAAAGAACTCATATTTTAATATTTTACAAACATAGGAGGGAGTGACACAACGATGATGCCCATTGCTTCTCAGCCCGGGCAAAAAAATATGGGTTTATAGAAGTGCAACTCTTGTTGCCAATGAAGCTAAATGGAAATATTTATGCCCGGACAAAAAAATGCCTATTCCTTCAAATCACAACAAGCCATGCAATAGAGGAATATTGCTTATTGTATGGTATGGAAACCTCTTAAAACCTCATTTCACCATTAATCAAAACAAAAATTTTTTCAGTAAGGTCAATTCGTAGATTTGTACAATATGAAAAGAAGTATATCTAAATACTGGATGTGCCAGTTTGCAGGATGGGGGGGAAATTTAGCAATTTCGATCTTTTATTATTTGAACCTTTCTATACGTAAGATTGATAATTTTTTTATTCTCATAACTATCAGTGTTGTACTGGGTATTTTGTTTACGCATATTATGCGGATGTTTATTAAAGAATACAGGTTTCTTGAAAAACCAATTAACCAGCAGATACTGAATTTTATTATTTTAACTGTTTTATTTGCTATTATTTATGCCTGCTCTGATGTAGCCATTGAAAGAACTTTTGACCTGCGTGATAAAGATGCCCCTAAAATATCTTTACTGAATGAGATCACCCGCAATACCCTTAACAATTTCTTTTTATTATTTATCTGGAACCTTCTTTACTACACTTTTCATTATGTAGAACGCACCCGCAGGCAGGAAGTAGATACCCTTAAGTTGCAGTCGCTTGTAAAAGAACTGGAGTTGAAAACTATCAAATCACATATTAACCCTCATTTTATTTTTAATGCACTCAATAGTATCAGGGCGTTGGTAGATGAAAATCCATCGAGGGCAAGAACTGCCATAACAGAACTGAGCAATATTTTACGTAGCAGTATGCAAACTGAAAAACTTGAAACAGTACCGCTTGAACGTGAACTTAATATTGTAAAAGATTACCTGGCTTTGGAGAAAATGCGATTTGAAGAAAGGTTAAATATAGTGATGGATATAGATGAAGAAACGTTGGATCAACCCGTACCGCCTATGATGTTACAAACACTTGTGGAAAATGCCATAAAGCATGGTATCAGCAAGAAGATAAAAGGTGGTACCATCAGGGTTTCTTCTGATTTTAGAGAAAATCACCACGAGTTGGTGGTACAAAATTCCGGACAACTAAATACCTATATTAACGCAAATGGATTTGGAGTACGCAGCACACAGGATAGGTTGAACCTGCTTTACCAGGGTAAGGCTACTTTTGAAATCAGAAACCTGGATACCGATACAGTGGAGTCAAGAATTACTATGCCTGTGCTTGTTGTGTAATTCATTATTTTATTAATTTCGTCAAGGTTTGCAATTCACTATTCCTTCATATTCAATAAAATTTCCATTATGCATAAAGTAATAATCATAGATGATGAGCGTTTGGCAAGAAATGAATTAAAAAAATTATTACTTGACTTTCCTGATGTAGAGGTAATTGATGAGGCTGCCAACGCTGCAGAGGGTATTGAAAAAATTGATGCGTTAAACCCTGACCTTATTTTTTTAGACATACAGATGCCCGGTAAAACAGGATTTGCCATGTTGCAGGAGTTAGACAAAGCACCCCATGTAATTTTTACTACTGCTTACGACGAATATGCATTAAAGGCGTTTGAAGTAAATGCACTCGATTACCTGATGAAGCCTATAGAGCCAAAGCGCCTTGCAGATGCCATTCAAAAATTACAACAGGCAGAAGAAAAAGAACTTGCTGCCCAACAGGCTTTTAACCGCGGCATGCTTACCGAAAATGATCAGGTATTTGTAAAGGATGGGGAGCGCTGCTGGTTTGTGAAATTATCGGAAGTTCGCCTTTTTGAAAGCGTAGGAAATTATGCAAAGGTATTTTTTGCAGGCAATAAGCCACTGATATTAAAATCGCTGAATGCATTGGAAGAAAGGCTGGATGAAAAAACTTTTTTTAGGGCTAACAGGAAACATATTGTAAACATGCGCATGATCGAAAAAATTGAGCCTTATTTTAATGGTGGTTTATTACTAGATCTATTGGGTGGTGAAAAGGTGGAGGTTAGCAGGCGCCAGGCTGTAAAATTTAAAGAAATGATGAGCCTTTAAACAATTGGATTTTTAAAAGGATAATGAAAAAAATAACGTCGTCATCACTATTGATAAACTTGTAAAAAACTTTTTTGTCCATGCGGTGAAGCAATGTTGAACATCGTTGCGTCGCCCTCTTGTACCAAATACCAATTGTGATCTTTAATTGTGTTTTGTAAAATAACTATAATTACCCCTTCATATAATTACCCCTTCAGCGAATAGGGGCAGCAACATCACTAATTTATCCGTTGTACAATATAAATCTTCATTCAATTCAAAGTTATTATACCATTCTTAATTGCATAAACTACCAGGCCTACCCTTGTTTTAACCCCCAGTTTTTCAAAAAGCGCATCCCTGTATCCATCTATCGTTCGTGGGCTTACGTACATTTTATCGGCAATTTCTTTATAAGTAAGTTCTGTGCAGGTATATTTTAAAAAATCCGTTTCCCTTTCATTCAATTTTGTCAGATTTTTCAACTCACTGCTTTCCTCTTCAATTTTGTTTATTGCATTAATTAATTTTCCGCTTACCATATCTGTATAATAATATCCTTTATTGATTAAAGCATCTATTGCCCTTCGTAATTCATTAGGTTCACAATCTTTTAAAATATAACCTTTAGCCCCGCACTTTATCATGCGTATAATTGAACTTTCATTGTCGTACATGCTTAATGCAAGTACTTTTATAAAGGAATAATTAGTCTTTAACCATTGGCAGGTATCATAGCCATCCATCTCTGGCATATTTATATCCATAAGCACTACATCTGGCAATTGCGTGGGCTTTAATTGCGCAATAAAATCTTTGCCATTATCAGCTTCAAACAACACATCGTTGCCAAATTTTTTTACCAATTCAACCAGGCCATTGCGCAGTAACACATGGTCATCTACCAGTACTAAATTTGCCATTGGTTTTTAAAGTTTTTGTTATGATTTATTTCTTGGGGTTATCCGTTAATAGCTTCAGAATTTCAATGATTATAGGTGTGCCTTTTGCGAAACCTGAATGTAATAAAAATATTTCACCAATCATAGTTGTACGTCATTCTTAACATGCTGCAATCCCTTGCTTTCAAAAAAAAGGTTGATTTCTATAAAATAAGGTGTTTTATCCATATAAAAAACAATGTTTTTCCTGTTTTTGTTATGATGAGATTTGATGAAATTTGTTCTATCAGTTTCAATCGCAAATAAGCTAACGGGCAATTATATTTCGTTTGTTGCCTTATAAATAATAAACCCTACTGCAAACAACTCGGCAGCCCCTTTTGGGGCTGTTTTCATTTTTTTAACTTTGCTCTCCAAATAGCAATTATTCTTTTCATTGAAAGTATAATAATCCTTTTTACTGTAAAGACATGTGTATTGAATCCTTTATTGGATTACAATCCTTTTTAAAAATTATATTATTAACATTAAAGGTGCAATTTATTTTGATCAAAAAAAATACTGAATATCAAGACTTTATGAAGGTGCCCTAAAAATACTTCTCCATTTTGTAGGAAATCAACTATCAACCTCCTACCTTTGCCGTCCATCTAAAAAAGCCTCCGGGATAGCGAAGGCATCACTTAAAAATAAATACAATGAGCAAACTACATTTCACCACCAAACATGCGAACGAGGCTACCGTTATTCACAACTGGTATGTGATTGATGGTACTAATCAAACCGTTGGACGTATGTGTTCAAGGATTGCGGCCATTCTTCGCGGTAAGAACAAAGCCTACTATACTCCACACGTTGATTGCGGAGATTTTGTGATCGTAACCAATTGCGATAAGATAAAACTTACCGGCAACAAGATGGACGAAAAAGTATATGACAACTTTAGCGGATACCCCGGTGGCCGTAAAGAAGAAATAGCTAAGGACCTTTTAAAACGC
>JANMVB010000247.1:0-5093 GCA_031392305.1 Ferruginibacter sp. | reverse complement strand
TAAAGATTATGCTTTAAAATAATCTGCTTTAATATTTGCATCTCTTCGTTGCTGTATAAATAACCGGTAGGATTGTTTGGGTTGCAGATAACAATGGCCTTGGTTTTAGGCGTAATTGCTTTTTCAAAATCTTCTATCGGGGGCAGTGCAAAACCTGTTTCAATGGAAGAAGTAATGGGCACCACTTTTACACCAGCTTCCACTGCAAAGCCGTTATAGTTTGCATAAAAAGGCTCGGGAATAATTACTTCATCACCTGCATCCATACACGCCATAAAACCAAAAAGTATTGCCTCGCTGCCGCCGGTAGTGATGATGATTTGCTCATGCGTAACATTGATGCCCACCCGGCTGTAATACTTCACTAATTTTTTCCGGTAACTTTCATTGCCTGCACTGTGGCTGTATTCCAGTACTTTAAAATTACTGTTACGCACAGCATCCAACACCATTTCAGGCGTTTCAATATCGGGCTGCCCAATGTTAAGATGAAACACTTTAGTTCCTCTTTTTTTAGCAGCCTCTGCATAAGGAACCAATTTACGAATGGGAGATGGTGGCATTTGCCGGCCACGCTGACTGATTGTTAGCATGCTACAAATATAATAATAAAGGGGCGTTTGCAGTTTATGGTTTACTGTTTTGCGCTTATGGTTTTCCGTTTACCGTTTTCAGTTTATTTTGCCAGTGCAGGATGTAGTAAAAAGCAGCTTATTTTAATTTTTTGTCCGGGCTAAGAAGCAATGATTAAACTTCATTGGCGTCGCACTCTTGTACTGAAAATCTATGAGCAACTTTACCTGCATGATGCAGATGGGCTGCAATTGCTGCATATACTTATTTATATCTATAAAGAACACATTTTTAAATTATCAATTATCAATTAAAAAATTATCCATTACCCCACCGATATCCTCTTAAAAAATCCTCAATACCCATTTTCTTTTTACCTTCTAACTGTAATTCTTTTATTGAAAGATAGCCGTTGTTGCAGGCAAAATGTAAAAACGTTTTTTTATCTGTTTCAAATGCTCCTGTAGAAATTGAAGGTGTTTTGTAAACCGTATTTACTTCCTCTTCAAATACTTTATCAACCTTATATACTTTCAATTTCTTTCCGTCTAAAAAAGTAAAAGCAGTTGGGTAAGGCGAAAGCCCCCTGGTAAGATTATATATTTCATCCACGGGTTTGTTCCAATCAATCTGGCAGGTTTCTGTAAAAATTTTAGGGGCATGTTTTAATTCATGCGCCGCTTTTATTTGTGGTTGCTCTGCCAGGGAATTATCAGTTAACCCCTTTACAGTTTGTAATAAAAGTGCTGCACCAATCTCTTTCATCCTGTCATGCAATTCACCGGCTGTTTCATCTGCACCAATTGCTATTTTTTGGGTTAATAGAATATGCCCGGTATCTATTTCATGTTGAAGTTTAAAAGTCGTAACACCTGTTTCTTTTTCGCCATTGATGATGGCCCAGTTAATTGGGGCAGCACCACGGTATTGTGGCAGTAACGAACCATGCAGGTTTACTGTACCCATGGGTGGCATGTTCCATACCAGTTCCGGAAGCATCCTGAATGCTACCACAATCTGCAGATCAGCCTGCAGGGTTTTAAGTGCGGCTAAAAAAACAGGATTTTTCAATTTCTCAGGTTGTAAAATATGCAAGCCATGTTCCACTGCATATTTCTTTACTGCGCTTTGTTGTAGTTGCATGCCCCGTCCGGCTTCTTTATCAGGTGCAGTTATTACACCAACAATATTACAACCTGCCTCTACCAGTTTTTGTAAAGAAGCCACTGCAAACTCAGGTGTACCCATAAAAACTATCCGCAGGCCGGCCCGTTTATACAAGGGAAAATCTGCTGTAGTGGTTGTGTTTGGAGTATGTATTTTTTTTTCAATCATTGCTAAGCTCAGGCGTTGATAAACGAAAATATATTTATGATTTTGCAGGGCTAAAGTCAGGGTAAAGCAAATATTTTTTACGTATTTTTTTAAAGTTACTTAATAAAGGCTCCCAGCTTTTTCTTATTTCGTTTTCTGTTTTGCGCTGCTTTACCTGTTGCATCAGTACATCATTACCTGCCAGCCTGTTTATAAAATTATTTTTTAAAAAGAAACTATCCTTGCCTGGAAATAATTTGTACGCATCCAGCAAATATTTCAACTGTATTTTATTATCCAGCTTTTTTAACACTTGCTCATTGGTGCCGGAAATATACCAGCCAAAGCATTTTTGAAAAAAGCATTTACTGCTTTTAGCACCAGCATTTGGCTTGGGTGTAAATGCATACAAATTTTTCGGGAGCCGTGGATGGCCAAACATCTGGAAGGGTGCATCTGTGCCCCTGCCCTCGCTCAATACCGTGCCTTCAATAAAACAGGTAGAAGGATAAAGATAAATGGCCTGCATGGCTTTTAAATTGGGTGATGGCATTACAGGCAAAATGTATTTACTGTTGTGGTCATAATTTTTACATTTAATTACCTGTACATGAAAGGGTGTATCTGCAGTGGGTTTGGTAGATACATTATAAGCATTGATTGCATTAGCCTGGGGCGAGAGCCAGTTTTCGCCGGTAAGCATTAGTGCATATTCACCCATCGTCATGCCGTGTACAATGGGGATGGGTTGCATACCTATAAAACTTTTAAACTTCATATCCAGCACCGGGCCATCTACATAAAATCCATTGGGGTTGGGACGATCCAATATCAACAATGGTTTATGATTTTCAAGGCAGGCTTCCAGTAAATATTGAAGTGAAGAAATATAGGTATAAAACCTTACCCCTACATCCTGTATATCAAATACAATTACATCCACATCTTTAAAATCTGCAGCAGTTGGTTTTCTATGATCGCCATATAAACTTACTACAGGTATGCCTGTTTTTTTATCTTTTGCATCTGTTACATGTTCGCCTGCATCTGCATCACCTCTAAAGCCATGCTCAGGGCCAAATATTTTTACAATCCGGATGCCGGAGCTAATCAATGTATCCACAAGGTGGGTTTGCGTAACCATGCTTGTTTGGTTGGCAAATACTGCAACGGATTTACCTTTTAAATATGGTAGGTAAACGGCCATGCGTTCTGCACCCGGTGTTATTGGCAGCAATTCATTGTTTGAATTTTTGCCGTGCCTTGCTGGCAGTGAATAATTGTCTTCACCGGATGAAGGCATTTTTACAGACGATGTACAATTGGTAACAAGCACCGTAATCAAAAAAAGGGAAGAAATGTATTTCATGTATCAAAGGTCTTTAAAGTTTTTTAAATAAATGCAGAACAGCCCCCTGCCCCCGAAGGGGGTTTTGCAGAATGTGATTCTTTTACTGTAAGTGAAAGGACCGAAGTTTTATTTATAACGCAGGTAAGGATCCACAATGGTATGCGGTACAAGGGAGTGACACAACGATGCTTAATCAGGGCTTCAATGTTGGTTTCATAAATATTATTTGTAGAAAATTTTGCACAACAATTTACTGTCCGCTTCTTTTGAAATCCATCTGAATGATGCCTGTATAATTTCCATTGTGGTATAATATTTTCATTTATTAAATAGTACAAATAAACGATAAACAAAAAATATATGAAAGCAATCTGGACAGGGTCAATTGGTTTTGGCCTGGTAAATATCCCCATAAAACTGTTTGCTGCTACCCAAAGCAGCAGCCTCGATTTTGATATGCTGGATAAGAAAGACCTGGCCAATATCAGGTTTAAACGGGTGAATGAAAACAGTCAGAAAGAAGTGCTGTGGGAGAATATCGTGAAGGGGTACCTGCTCAATGATAAATATGTGGTACTGGATGATACTGACTTTAAAAAAGCAGCGCCGGAAAAATCATCGCATATTGAAATAATACAGTTTGTAAAAGCAACTGAAATTGAAAGCATTTACTTTGAAAGCCCTTATTATGTGCAACCGGAAAAAACCGGAACAAGGGCTTATGCACTTTTAAAAGAGGCACTGCAAAAATCCGGAAAGGTAGGTCTGGGCTCGTTTGTAATGCGTGACCGTGAACATGTTTGCATGATAATGGCGATGGGAGATGTGCTGGTTTTGAACAGGCTGCGGTTTCCGGAAGAAATAAGGAAGACCGATGAAATTGCGACAACTGCTGCCAAGAGTAAACCGGCAGAAATTAAAATGGCAATATCCCTCATAAACCAGTTAACCAAACCATTTAACCCTAAATTATTTAAAGACGATTACACCAGCAAGTTGCTGAAAATTATACAGGCAAAAGCTAAAGGAAAATCTGTTGCCTATAAACCATTGAAAGTAGTACACTCAAAATCGAAAGACCTGATGGAACAATTGCAGGCAAGCCTTTCTGCATCAAAACGTAAGGCATCATGAGTAAACTGCAATTGTATAAAAAGAAAAGAAACTTTACCGTTACGAGCGAACCGGAAGGCACTGTAGAAAAAAAACCTTCGTTCAGGTTTGTAGTGCAAAAACACCAGGCATCGCACCTTCATTATGATTTTCGCCTCCAACTGGATGGGGTGCTGAAGAGCTGGGCAGTCCCAAAAGGCCCTTCAGAAAAAGCCGGTGAAAAAAGACTGGCTGTAATGGTAGAAGATCACCCGGTAAGTTATATCAATTTCAAAGGCACCATTCCCAAAGGAAATTATGGTGCAGGCACCGTGGAAATATGGGACAAGGGAAGCTTTAACCCCATTGATGAAAAAGCACAGCCTATTACAGAAAAACAGGCATTGGCAAATTTAAAAAAAGGTGAATTAAAGTTTGAAATAAAAGGTAAAAAATTAACCGGCAGTTATGTATTGGTGAGGATGAAAGATGGAGAAAAAAACTGGCTGCTGATCCGCCACAAACCTGCTGTTGCAAGAAAAGAAAATAAAACAGCGATAGTAGAAAAAGTTCATCAAACAATATCCCTGCGTCATGGTGGTATTAAAGTAAATAATTACCTGAAACCCCTGCTGGCACACACAAGCGATAAGCCCTTCACCGATGACGAATGGGTGTTTGAAATAAAATGGGATGGATACAGGGCGATAGCTGAGGTAGGAAAAGAAGTAAAACTATACTCACGCAATGGCATAAGTTTTAA
>JANMVB010000666.1:0-11416 GCA_031392305.1 Ferruginibacter sp. | reverse complement strand
TTATAGAGGAATGCTTTATTGAATAAGCATCAAAAATAAATCATTTTAAGATAAGGATAGGTGCAGATATAGATCCTCAGGAAATGCATTAAAGTGGAGGGTTTTTAAATTTCAATATTATACTTGCTTTTAAAAACTAATGGAGTGACAGTTTCGTTATTATATTGTCGGGTGATAAGCAGGTGGAACTTTAGCTACATTTTTATCAAGAAATATCTATAACTGTAATTTAAGATCTACCATAAATTTGACCACTTAAACACATATTATCTTTTTAGACCATCAATAATTGTGGGGAATAAATTCTACGCATTTTATGTTTTACGGATATAAAAGAACTTATTAAAATAAAATTATGGCGATTTCGTTTAGAATAATCATTGATAAACACATCTAAATTACTGGCAACTAATTTGCTATTTGTATTAATGAATAAAACACCTCAGTCTTAACCCAAAACCACATTATGAAAAAAATTATTTTACCAACATTAATTTGCTTAGCATTATTTTCCGGATGTAAAAAAGAGAATGTAACTCAACCTGATCCTACTGTTTGCGGCCTGAGTAAGGCAAACCTATTGGGATCTTACAAAATCACTGCTATATCATACAAGAAAAATGTAGAAACTGCTCCTATAGATGAGTTTGCTTTGTATGATGAATGTGAAAAAGATGACTTAACAATCTTTAATGCAAATAACACCACTACTTACTCTGATATAGGTATGTTGTGCAACCCTCCCGATAACGGAGTTGGCACCTGGTCGCTAAATGGCAATAAACTAACTATAGATGGAGACGTAAGCACAGTTACAGACTTTACCTGCAACGGCGGTATGAAATTAAATTATACAACAGGCACACCAGGTGAAGTAACCATATTTACTATTGTAAGAGTACCTTAAACCTCTAACCAATAAGACAAAGAAGCCGGGCAAATTGCCTGGCTTTTTTGTTGGGCTTTGACATCGTACCTTGTTGCACTTCTTAAAACAAAACTTTGGAAAGTGTTAGTGGCGTTTGCTAACTTTACCACTCAAAAAAATTGGTATATGAAAAAATTATTTCTTTCGGCCTTGTGCCTTGCTGCGTTAACAGCTACAGATGCCCAACAATTAAAAACACCTTCGCCCTCTCCTACCCAAACAGTAAAACAGGATTTTGGATTGGGAAATATTGAAATTTCGTACAGCCGCCCCGGTATGAAAGGACGTAAAATATTTGGTGACCTGGTGCCATTTGATAAAGTGTGGCGCACTGGTGCAAACGGTGCAACCACGTTAACTTTTACAGACGATGTAAATATTGGGGGTACTAAAGTAATTGCCGGTAAATACGGTTTGCTTACTATTCCTTCTGCCACAGAATGGACGATGATTATCACCAAACAACTGGATGTAACCTCACCCGCTGCTTACAAACAGGAAAGCGATGTGGTAAGGGTAAAAGCAAAACCATTTACTTTATCAGCTCCGGTGGAGCGTTTTGATATTGAATTTTTAGAAACAACTGACAGCAGTGGAAAAATTCAATTGATGTGGGACAAAACAGGCGTGGAGTTGCCCATTACAACTGATATAGACAGCAAGGTGATGAAGCAACTTGATAATATGATGAACAAGGATAACAAGCCATACTTTAATGCTGCTGTATATTATGCAGATAATGGTAAAGACCTGGCGCAGGCAAATATTTGGTTTGATAAAGCGATTGAACAAAACCCTAAAGCGTTTTGGATATACTATCAAAAAGCAAAGGCACTTGCAAAGCAAGGAAAAAAATCAGAGGCAATGGCTGCATCTGCAAAATCTAAAGAACTTGCTAAAGAAGCAAAGAATGATGATTATGTTTTGCTCAATGAAAAATTACAGGCCACATTGAAATAAGTGAATTGAATTAATAAAAAAATACCTCACAGTTTAATAGTTGTGAGGTATTTTTTTGCAATTATTTATTTGCACGCAAAGACGCAAAGTTTATAAGATGTAAAGTGTTGGTTAGCGGCTGTCTATATTGCAGGTAAAGTTGCCCATAGGTATTTAGTACAAGAGGGCGACGCAACGATTTTCCACAAAGATTAAATGTTCGGACAAACATTTTTTGCGTTATGTATTCAACTGTTTTTAAAATTACAAATCTGTGATCGGTTTATATTTAGGCACCAGCAATTTCATGATTGACCAGGCAATTAAATAGGCTACGGCACAAAATGCAAACATGATCGTGTAACCTGTGCCGATATGACCGAGTGCTTTGTAATGATCGAACAATGCGCCACCAATTTTTGTAACGATTACGCCACCAATACCGCCTGCCATGCCACCGATGCCTACCACTGAGCCAATGGCTTTTTTCGGAAACATGTCTGATACCGTGGTGAAAATATTGGCGCTCCATGCCTGGTGGGCAGATGCGGCAATTCCGATAAAAATTACGGGCATCCAATAACTGATGTAGCCGAGCGGCTGTGCCAGTAATACTATCAGGGGTATTAATGCAATTACCAACATCGCCTTCATGCGGCCATCATAAGGCTGGTAACCTTTACGGATAAAATAAACAGGGAACCAACCGCCGCCGATACTGCCAAACATGGTGAGGCTGTACAGCACCACTAAAGGCAGCATAATGGCTGTACCCGTCATAGCGTATTGATCTTTTAAATATGCCGGCAGCCAGAATAAAAAAAACCACCACACACCATCGGTTAAAAACTTACCCACAGAAAATGCCCAGGTTTGTTTGTACCCCAACAGTTTTATCCACGAAACTTTTTCGTGGATTGTGCCGGGTAATTCTGCTTCTGTTTTTTCCGTATCGCTGTTAATATATTCCAGCTCGGTGGCAGATAATCTTTTTTGAAGATGAGGCTTTTCGTAAAAAACGAACCAGAAAAATAACCAAAGCAAACCCACCGCACCTATGATGACAAATGCAGATTCCCAACCCCAGTTCCTTGCAATCCAGGGTACAGTTAGTGGTGCAAGGATGGCACCTACATTGGTACCTGAATTAAAAATACCGGTGGCAAATGACCTTTCTTTTTTTGGAAAATATTCTGCAGTAGCCTTGATGGCTGCAGGAAAATTACCTGCCTCCCCAAACCCAAGCACTGCACGGGCAAACATAAAACCCATCACCGATATTGGTAAAGCAGCAATGCCTATCCAGCCCAACACAGCAGCAATGCCTTCACCAATCGGTATAGCCAGTGCATGAATGACAGCGCCTATCGACCAGATGATAATGGCCCAGGTATAACCTTTTTTAGTACCGAGTTTATCAATGATGCGGCCCGCAAATAACATAGAAATTGCATAAGTAAATTGAAACACTGCTGCAATGTCCGCATACTGACTGTTGCTCCAGCCAAACTTTTCTTCGAGCATGGGCTTTAGTAAACTCAATACCTGCCTGTCTAAATAATTAACCGTAGTGGCAAAAAAAAGCAGGGCGCAAATTGTCCACCGGTATTTTCCAACAGTAGCTTGATTCATATAGCAGCAGTTAATTTATTTTTTGCATTCCTTTACAATAGCGAGCACCTCTTTTGTAGCAGCAATCAGTTCATTGTATTGTTTGTTATCCATTACCTGTTTTGTAACCAGTTTACTACCCATGCCTACTGCACATACACCCGCTTTAAACCAACCTTCAATATTTTCTTTGGTGGTATCTACGCCACCGGTGGGCATAAATAATAAGGCAGGAAAAAGTTCTTTAACAGCCTGCATAAAAGCCATACCAATAATATTTCCCGGAAAAAGTTTTATCATTTTTGCACCCAGGTTTTCAGCAGCAATAATTTCACTCGGTGTCATACAACCCGGCACCCACAGCATGTTAGCCGCATCGGCCGCTTTGGCCACGCTTTCTACCAGGCCCGGACAAATGATATAATCGCAACCGGCATCAATAAAAGTTTTAGCCATGTCGCCATTTTTTATGGTACCAATACCGAGGTACATATCTTTCATTTCTTCGTCACATATTTTACGCATGGCTTTAAAATTTGCCAGTGCCGCATCACCCCTGTTTGTGTACTCAACCGTACGTATTCCTGCGCTGTACAAAGCCTTCAACAGGTCGATACTCACCTGTGTATCCTTATAAAAATAAAGCGGTAAAATGCCCTGTTGGGGTATAAGGGAAAGAAGCGTTTCCTTTTTCATATAAACATTCATTTTTTCGTTAAACAATGATATTTTAATTTAGCCACACTAAAGTAATTATTTACGGAATCGATTGCGTAAAATGGAGTTACAAACACACGTTTATTCTTTGCTTGGTAACAAATTAATAAGCAACTTTGAGCATTATTGTAAACCCATATTATTTATCCTTCCTTTTAATTAAAATTTTGATTGCATGTCTAAAAAAGTAGTTACCCTCGGCGAAATTATGTTACGTTTATCTACCCCGGATTATAAGCGTTTTGTACAGGCGGATTCATTTGATATTACCTACGGCGGCGGCGAAGCCAACGTAGCAGCGGCTTTGTGCAATTATGGCCTCAATGGAACCTTTGTAACAAAAGTACCCAACAACCCCATTGGCCAGGCAGCCATCAATCATTTGCGCCGCTATGGAGTGGATACACAATTTATTGCAAGAGGCGGGGAAAGGCTGGGTATTTATTTTTTAGAAACCGGTGCATCTATGAGGGCTTCACAAGTTGTATATGACCGGGCCGGTGCATCTATTGCAGATGTGGATGCAAGTGAATTTGACTTTGATAAAATTTTGGAAGGTGCAGATTGGTTTCATACCACCGGCATTACACCGGCATTGAGTGATAAAGCAGCAGCCTTAACTGAAGCTGCATTAAAGGCAGCCAAAGCAAAAGGCATCACTACAAGTATCGATCTTAATTTTCGTAAAAAATTATGGAGCAAGGAAAAAGCCCGTGAGGTAATGAGCAGGCTCTGCCAGTATGTGGATGTATGCATTGGCAACGAAGAAGATGCAGACACCACCCTCGGCTTTAAAGCAAAAGATACCGACGTTACAAAAGGCGAATTAAATCTTGACGGCTTTAAAGAAGTGTTCAAACAAATGAAGGAAAAGTTTGGTTTTAAATTCATTGCCTCTTCATTACGGGAGAGCCATAGCGCCAGCGATAATGGCTGGAGTGCCCTTGTGTATGATGGCAACGAATTTTATCATACCAAACAATACAATGTACGTATTGTAGATCGTGTAGGCAGTGGCGATAGTTTTGCCAGTGGCCTCATTTACGGGCTGGTAACCGGCATGAGCATGCCCGATGCTGCAGAGTTTGGCGTGGCCGCATCCGCATTGAAACATACCATTCCCGGCGACCTGAACCATGCAACACTCAGCGAAGTAAAAGAGCTGGTAAAGGGTGATGGAAGCGGAAGGGTGCAGCGGTAAAAGACTTTCTATTTCATAAGAAGTTTTTATGCTGAATACCCAAACGAATGCTCAATTTTCAATAGTTAGATGAAAAATATTTGTGTACGGGCATTTGCATTTCAATTAAACATGGTTGTGTCACTCACTTGTACTGAATACCAATGGGGAGCTTTAATTATGTTATTTAAAAACAAATTATTAATACCATTAGCAAACTACAACTGTTTGATGCAACATTTTACAGGCTACCTTCATTTCCTGAAAGCTAAAATATAATTATGATCATCGATTCGCTTGGTAATGCTCAAAAATACTATACAGTTCATCCGTTGTTTGAAAAAGCCTTTGCTTATATCAACAGCGTTGACCTTGCAACTATTGAACCCGGCAAATATGAAATTGACGGGGATAAACTGAAAGCAATTTTCTCTAACAAGCAAGGCATGTCGGCAGCAGAATCTATTTTAAAATTTGAGTGCCATGATGAGCACATCGACATACAACTTTGCATCGCCGGAAAAGAAACATTCGGCTGGAAACCCCGTGGCAGTTGCCTTGCACAAAAAGGGGCATACAATCCGGACAAGGATGTAGTATTTTACAGTGATGCACCTGACACCTATTTTAATTTAACCAATGGGCAGTTTGTGATCTTCTTTCCAAATGATGTGCATGCACCCATGATTGGTGAGGAAGCAATAAAGAAACTGGTGATTAAGGTGAAGATATAGGGTAATGGATTGTTGGTAGGTAGAGACGCAATGCATTGCGTCTCTACCTACCAACCAAAATATGTTTTTGCATTATTGAAACAAATATCCTGTATCATTTTCCCGATCCATTCTTTGTTATCCGGCAATTCGCCATTTTCGATTTCTTCGCCAAACATATTGCAAAGTATCCTTCGGAAATATTCATGGCGGGGATAGCTCATAAAACTACGGCTGTCTGTAAGCATGCCAATAAATTTACTTAACAAACCCATGTTGCTAAGTGTATTCATTTGTTTCACCATGCCATCTTTCTGATCGAGAAACCACCAGGAAGAACCAAACTGTATTTTGCCTGCTATAGAGCCATCATTAAAATTACCAATCATGGTGGCTATCAATTCATTGTCGGCAGGGTTAAGGTTATATAGAATTGTTTTTGCCAGTTGATCTGTTGCATCCAGCTTATCCAAAAATTTAGATAGTTGTTTACCCTGGCTAAAATCACCGATAGAATCCCAGCCGGTATCAGCACCCAGGGTTTTCATCATTCTTGAATTGTTATTTCTTAAGGCCCCCAAATGATATTGCTGCACCCATTTTTTTTCATGGTCCCACTCAGCAAATTTTACCAGCATGGCCGATTTAAATTTCATATTCTCCGGCTGCGATATAGATTCACCGGCAGTTAACTTCCGGAAAATATTTTTTATCTCTGCTTCATTATAGTCAACTGCATAAATTTGCTCCAGTCCATGATCGCTGATGGTGCAACCCATTGTGGCAAAAAAATCATGACGGCTTTTAAGTGCCTGCAGGTAATCATCAAAACCTGCAATTAAAATATTGGAGACTTCCTGCAATTTATTTACGTAGTCATTAAATACAGCCACATCATCTACATTCATCGCTTTATCAGGACGAAAAGCCGGCAGTACTTTTATTTCAAATCCATCGGCTTTTATTTTTTGATGATGCTCAAGGTTATCAGTTGGATCATCTGTAGTACACAGCACTTTCACATTCATCTTACGCAGCAGGTTCCTTACCGAATACTCCGGCGTTTTTAATTTGGCGTTACATTCATCATAAATTTCTTTTGCTGTATCGGCAGACAGTATTTTATCAATGTTGAAGTAACGCTGTAGTTCTAAATGGGCCCAGTGATACAATGGATTGCGTAACGTGTAAGGTACTGTGGCTGCCCATTGCTCAAATTTTTCATAATCGGATGCATTGCCGGTACAATATTTTTCATTTACACCATTGGCACGCATGGCCCTCCATTTGTAATGATCTCCATAAAGCCATAGCTGGGTGATGTTTTCAAAATTTATATCATTGGCAATCTGCTCCGGTGGCAGGTGATTGTGGTAATCAATGATGGGCATTTCTTTTGCAAACTCATGGTAAAGTTGCCGGGCTGTTTCGCTTTGCAATAAGAAATTTTCGTCGAGGAATTTTTTCATTTGATGTGTTTATTTCTATGGTATAGTTCGCAGACAATGATACTTCTGCATACATTTCGAATTATTAAGCAATTGCCTTTAAGCCCTCCTTTGGAGGGTGGGGAGGCTTTTTTTTGACATAATGTGGGTAAAGATCCACATTGGTATGCGGTACAAGGGAGTGACACAACGATGATGACCAGGGCTATTTTTGTTGGGACAAAAATCCTTATCAACTGTTGCCCGTTTTACAAACTCACCCCCCGTTTCCAGGGAATAAAATCATCCTGGTTTAGCAGCACAGCCTTTGGTATTATTTCGCCACTGGCGGCTTTGATGCAATATTCCAGGATGTCTTCGCCCATTTGTTCAATTGTTTTATCGCCTTCTATAATTGAGCCGGTATCAATGTCGATGATATCGTTCATGCGTTTGGTTAAATTGCTGTTGGTAGAAATTTTTATGGTGGGGCAAACCGGGTTGCCGGTGGGTGTGCCCAGCCCCGTGGTAAATAAAATTAACGTGGCACCGCTTGCTGCTTTGCCGGTAGTTGCTTCTACATCATTGCCCGGCGTACATACCAGGCTGAGACCGGGTTTGGTGGCAGCCTCTGTATAATCCAACACATCCACTACCGGTGAAGTGCCACCCTTTTTTGCTGCTCCATTGCTTTTGATGGCATCGGTTATTAAGCCATCTTTTATATTGCCCGGCGAGGGGTTCATGTGAAAACCAGAACCCACATTCAATGCCTGCTGGCTATAAGTTTGCATCAGGTTAATAAATTTTTCAGCAGCCGCTGCATCATTTGTACGGTCCAGTAAATTTTGTTCGGCACCACATAATTCAGGGAACTCTGCCAGTAATATTTTACCACCCAGCGCCACTACCAAATCGCTGCAATAGCCTACAGCAGGGTTTGCGGAAATACCACTAAACCCATCACTGCCCCCGCACTTTACACCGATACATAATTTATCGAGGGTGGCTGGTGTGCGTTGTATTTTATTTATTTCTATGAGCCCTTCAAAAGTTTTTTTGATTGATTCAGCAATCAATTGTTCTTCGCTTTTTGATTGTTGCTGCTCAAAAATATACAGGGGTTTATCAAATGAAGGATTTAGCTTTTTCAGATCGTCCACAAAATCCTGCACCTGCAAATTCTGGCAGCCCAGGCTAAGCACTGTAACGCCTGCCACATTGGGATGATTGGCATAAGCAGCCAACAACCTGCTGAGTGTTGCCGCGTCGTGCCGGGTACCGCCGCAGCCGCCCTGGTGGTTTAAAAATTTAATACCATCCACATTTTTAAACGGACGGTTTGCTGCCGGAGAAACAGGCGTATCAAATAAATTAACCGCTTCTATATCCTGCCCGTTTTTAAAGGCTTCCATTAACTGGTGAGTGTATTGTTTGTACCTGTCTGTAACGGCATAACCGAGCTCGTTGTGTAATGCTTCACGGATCACATCGAGGTTGCGGTTTTCGCAAAAAACTGTAGGAATAAAGAGCCAGTAATTGGCCGTACCCACATCCCCGTTTGCCCGGTGATAGCCATTGAAAGTTCTGCCGGCAAACTTTGATACATCGGGTGGTGCCCATTTAAAATTTGTTGCCCGGTATGCAAATGGTTCTGCAGCATGTTTTACATTGGCTGTTGACATCCAGCCGCCTTTCGGAATAAAACTTTGTGCTGTACCTACCAGTACCCCATACATAATTACTTTATCGCCCGGCTGCAAATCATGGGTGAAAAATTTATGCTTGGCATCAATATTTTCCTGTAGTAAATAACTTTCATTTTCAAACAAAATTGTTTCGCCCTTTTTTAAATTGGTTAGCGCTACCAATACATTATCATCTTTATGCACCTTTAATACCTGCTGTTTCATAACCCGTTTATTTTATAGAATCATTTTTTAAAATTGTCATCATACCATCTTGCATGATCGCCTGCAGTTTGTTTGTTACCTTATCAGCAAACGAAGGAATGGCTGAAAGATCAGTATCCCACAAAGTAGTATTGTTTAATATATTTTTTACCAATACTTCTATATCCCCTTGCTGCCATTGCTCAAACAACAATCCTGCTTTGTCATCATTGATAGGATAGGGCTGCCCGTTCAATTCTCCGTAATAAATATTTCCCTCTTTTTTTACAGCTTTCATAAACAACAACCAGGCAGCAAAGCCGGTGATCATTTTATCGGGAAGGCTGCCATATAATTCCACGAAACGTTTTAATACCGGCACTACCCTCATTTTTAATTTTGTAGAATAGTTGAGGGTGATACTCAGCCACAAATGTTCGAGGCTTGGATTGCTAAACCTGTCGAGCACCTGGTTTGAAAAATCCGTTGCCTGCTTTTCTGTAACCTCATAAGGTATTGCCCTGCCTATTTCCTCCTTCATCAATGAGCTGATAAAATTACGCATCACATCATCCTGCATGCCCTGCTTTACCAATGAAAAGCCTGCAAGAAACGCCACACCACAACTAAGGGTATGTGTGCCATTCAGCAACCGCAATTTAAGCTCTTTAAATAAAGTAATATCGGGCGCTATCACTACACCCATATCTGCTGCTGCAAATGACAATACCTGCCTGGTGTGCTCATTTCCTTCAATGGCCCACAGGCTATACACTTCACTCTTGGTAAGTAGTTCATCTTCGTAACCCAATTCATCCTGCAACAGGTTTTTTGTAGTGGCATCCGGCTTACCCGGTACAATCCTGTCAACCAGCGAACTACAGCATTGATTGTGTTGCTCCAGCCATTCAATAAAGGGTTCTTCCAGCCCGTTTAAATGAGCCTGCTCCAGCAAAATGGCTTCCAGCTTTTTTCCATTCTCCGAAATTAATTCGGTGGGTACTATCACCATTCCGCTTTCGGCAGTTCCGTTAAATGCCTTGTAACGTTCGTATAAAAATGCCAGCAATTTTCCGGGGAAAGAAATGGGGGGATGCTGACGAATATCATCGTTTACCAGCTCTATCCCTACTTCGGTAGTGTTGGAAATAATGATCTGTAACCCTGCATTGTGGGCGCATGATAAAACGGCTGCCCACTCCTGCTTTGCAGAAAGTACCCGGCTGATGGAGGAGCAAATAATATTCTCTTCTACTGCTGTGCCATTTTCAAGTCCCCGTATGCAGAGGGTATAGAGGCTGTCCTGTTTTTCGAAAGAGGCCGCATCACCACCATCAGTTGATTTTACAACCACTACCCTTCCGTTAAAAATTCCCTGGCGGTTAGCTTTGTCAATAAAATAATCCGGCAGCCCACGTAATAAAACGCCGGTACCAAATTGCAATACTTTTTCAGGCAATGCAAACATGCGCTCATCCGGTACGATAACATTTGCCGGTGATATATTTTTCAGGTTAAATTTTGTGAGTAGCATTTGTACATTTTTGTGTTGATATTATTTGGCCTGCTTTAATAACCATTGCACCAGTTCGTTTGCTGCGGAAAAATTTTGGTAAGCTGCAGGTATTTTTCTTCCATCAGTATATTCATTGTACAACCAGGGATCACCTACCGCAAACACAGTTCCCTTACCATATTTTGCTGTGGCAAAAATAATGTCTCCATCTTTTTTGAGTAAAGGTATTGCCGGTGCTTTAACCTCCAGCGGACTTATTTCTTTTAAATACATTTTTTTTGTTTTCAGAAACACAGGATTCTTACTATTGTTGAATACAGCACCAGTTTCAAATTCATCGCCCTTTACCATATTGATACTTTTTGCAGAAAAATTAATCCCGAATTTATTGGCCAGTTTATTAAAGTGTGGCAGGTCGCAATTGGATGAATCGTTGCCCATCAATAACAATACGCCACCAGCTTTTACCCAGGCTGCAATACTATTTGCATCC
>JANMVB010000697.1:0-2868 GCA_031392305.1 Ferruginibacter sp. | reverse complement strand
CCTCTTGTACTGAATACCAATTGGCAACATTTCAGACCATATAAATTATTCAAGACAAACAATTCATACAGCTTCTTAAACTCTTAAGCTCTTTTTTTTGACTGCAACTTTCTTACTCACTTGTTCTGTTTTGAAAATATTCACTTATACAACCAGTGATGGCATACTTTGTAAATCTGCTATCCTCATTTTCTTCAGAAAAATTTAAATCTTCAAACACTGAATGGCAGAAGGTTAACAGGTTAATCAACTCAAATCTTAATGTACCTGATTTCTTTAACTCTTGATACTTTACTGCAAATTCTTCTTCCAATACGCTGCAGATATAATTAAATTTTGATGGTCGTAATTCCTGGGTCAATACATCCATGCATATCTTTTCAATGATATATCCGGGTTGTTTATTATCCAATTGATTCAATAAGCCATCTACCATACTTATTTTAGATGATAAGTATTCTGTTACCTTATTGTCTTCCTCTAATTGTAAAAGCAAATCAGGATTATTTTCCGTGATGTACTGATGAAGTTTATTGATAAGTATATCCTGCATAATCTTTAAGATTTTAGCTTTTTCAATTTAGAATTTGGCAAGTTTTTTAGATGCCAAAAAATGCCTTGATAACTGTGGCCACTATCACTAAAAATACACAACTGCCAAACCATGCCGCAGCTACCTTTCCGGTGTCCTGGTCACCACTATTCCACTTCTGGTAAACTTTAACGGCACCAATTAGCCCAACAATAGCTCCAATAGCATACATCAGGTTAGTGCCAGCGGCAAAATAACTTCTCACTTGTGTATTGGCTGAATTAATTCCGGCCGTACCGCTTTGAGCGTAGTTATGCAGCACTGTAAAGATTGAAACTGCAAATAATAGAACCATTTTAATTTTTTTCCCGACACAACATTTCATTGTTTTCATAAATATATTTTTTAAAAAAAGTAAAATACTCCACCCACCTTATTTAAATCCAAAGCGCACCTATCTCATCCTCACTCAGGTGAATGGAGCAATGATTTTTAAATTCTGCAATAATAAAACTGTTGATTTTTTCTTTTAGATTTTTTTCTTTTGGCTCAGAAAGAATTTGTAATTGTAGCTTTAATGATAGTAGTATTTCTTCCCGGGCAAAATTCTTATATGCCCCTTTTTTTATTGATGATGCTATATTGACCAGTAGTTCCTGGATAGTATTATTTTGATCTTCTTCATCTGAAAAGACTTTTGAATTTGAAAAATCATTTCGTTCCAAGGACAAAGTACCGCTGCCTGAAGCTTGATTAAATCTTCCTATAATTTTTTGAAGTTGGCTTTGTAAATCATTGCGATAAAACAAGACTAATACAAAAGCATAATAGATAATTACGACAAAACCTATGGCAAATACATAGCTTGACCAGCTGATATTGTTAAACATACTCCACATTTTTCAAGTTCACAAAAACAATATAATACCTGCACTCATTAAAATAGATGAGCTTTAAACCTGGTAACGGGTCCGGAGTTTAAGTAAATTATAAATTAAAAAACTAAAAGTCAATAATACAAACACCACCATTATTATTTGTGGCACTGTTTGATAGAAAGTAGAATAGTTATAATGCTCTTTGTCTTTAATAAAAAAAATAATCAATGAAAGAATGAGCATGATAACCCCTGCAATATTTAGTAACGGTTCCATTAAGTAATTGAACTCCCTTTTATATTTATAATTACTAAATATTAATATTGCAACACCTGTAAATGCTAAGATCGAATATATAGCACCATGAGGGAGTCCTAATAAAATGTATAGCAAATAAAAACCCCCTAAATGCTGGCCACTAATTAATATAGAGAGGAAACAAATAATTATTGTTGCCGGGTGACTGATAATTTTAATCGCTTTCATAAATTTATAATTTAGTTACATGGCCCTTTACTGGTTCCAACAAATCCTTTTACACCTGGGATAGATAAATTTGACAATTCAACAGACTGACTTTTCATAGTCATTAATTTTTGAAATAGACCCTGTGGTGTTGCTGTTCCTGCGGGTGCAGCACCCCCCGGAATATCATATTTTGGTATCAAAAGTTGATTTCCACCACGCTTATAATTAAATACTTCTAAGGCAAAATCAGTACAGTTATAATCATCGATATCGTACTTTATAAAGTTAGCTAAATATTGCATGTGAGTAAGCGTGCTTTGAAATTGGTCAGGGGTTAAATTCATTGATAAAGAAGCATTAAATTCATGCTCTTTATTGTCAACAAATTTACCATCAATGGGTGCAGGAGTTAGTCCCGTTTTCCAACCTTGTACGGGATAAAAACCGATATTCTGCTGAACGAATTGATTTCCATTTACTTTTGTAATTTGAAGAAAAACATGGCCCGGTGAACCATTCTCCCAATTAAAAAAAGCATTGGGGTCTTTGTCAACAGGTATATCTGCAAGAATTCTAATTGTGCATGTTGCTCCTACATCAGATATGCTGCTAAAACAATTGATATATTTTTTAAGGTCAATTGCTGCCAGGTTTTCTACTTGCTCATAATCTATATATATTGGTTCATCCTCATTTGGAGTGCTACCTCCCCCGGTATAAGGGTTACTATCAAAATAATAACTTCCGCCGCCACCACCGCCACCACCATCTGTTCCGGCATCGTTAAAAAAGCTTATTAAATTAAACCAGGATGAGTATGACCAACCTCCGTCTCCTGATGATGGATAGGAGGAAATAAGAACTACTTCCGGCATTAAAGGAAAAATTACAACAGTACTTTTTGCTGTCGAATTATTAAAATATTGATGAAAAGCACTCACATAACCATCATATATAATGGAAGCTACTATCAGTTTTCTTTTTAATGAA
>JANMVB010000688.1:0-13279 GCA_031392305.1 Ferruginibacter sp. | reverse complement strand
TATTGGGTGGGCTGGCATTTTGGATGCTTGGTCTACCTTCGGCACTCATCTGGTGCGTGGTGATGATCTTCATGTCAATGATCCCGATGCTGGGAGCATTCGTCGTCTGGGTTCCGGTAAATTAGGCAAGCTTGCCTTTCAGCGCATGATGAGTTGCCTCGCAGGCAATACTTTTTTGCAGGAGCTTACGGTAGAATCAATGCTGGTAGAAGGCGGGTCACTGTAAATTTTCTTTCTCTTTATTTTTTTTTGTTGCTCAAGCTAAGAAGCCTTGTGGTACATCGTTGTGTCACTCCCTTGTACGGCATACCAATGTGGAACTTTACCTGTGTTATAAAAAAAAACATCTAAGTCATAGTTTGTGTACTACAAACTATGGCATTAGGATCTACTGATAATCTTTATACAATTTTCTTATCCAATAAAATTGTATCTTTTGTTTAAAATATTTAACGATGAAATCCATACAAATTTTTTGCATTGCTATTTTTGCTGCGCTCTGTTTCACTTCATTTCGTTTGCAGGAGAATACGGTTGATCCGGTGCCACTCTCAATTGGTAACAAAGCCCCCGATTTTAATTTGCCCGGCACAGATGGAAAACAATATACATTGGCATCTTTTAGTAAATCTAATTTGTTGGTCATTATTTTTACCTGCAACCATTGCCCCACTGCACAGGCTTACGAAGATCGTATTATACAACTCACAAAAGATTATACCAGCAAAGGTGTAGCTGTGGTAGCCATTTCTCCCAACGACCCGGAGGCCGTGCGTTTAGACGAACTCGGGTACAGTGATATGGGAGATAGTTTTGAAGAAATGAAATTGCGGGTGCGGTTAAAGAAATATAATTTTCCATACCTTTTTGATGGCAATACACAGGCTGTTGCAAAAGCATACGGCCCCACAGCAACGCCGCATGTTTTTATTTTCGACAAGCAACGAAAGCTTCGTTTCCAGGGTAGAATTGATGATATGGAAAACCCAACTAAAACACCCACTACAACAGATACGAAGAATGCCCTTGATCAATTATTGGCGGGCAAGGAATTAAGTGTAGCAACCACCAAAGTATTTGGATGCTCGGTAAAATGGGCGGAGAAAAAAGACCACAAGGCAGAAGCCGCAGCCGAATGGGCAAAAGAAACTGTAAACCTCGAAATGATTGATGATGCAGGGGTAAAGGATTTATTAAAAAATAACTCGGGCAACCTCAGGCTGATAAATGTGTGGGCTACCTGGTGCGGCCCATGCGTTACCGAATTTCCCGACCTGGTAAATATTAACCGTATGTACCGGGGCAGGGATTTTGAATTCATCAGTATTTGCGCAGACGGTCCCGATAAAAAAGAAAAGGCATTAAAATTTTTAAAGTCAAAGCAGGCTTCCAACAAAAATTATTTATTTAGCCTGGATAATAAATACAAGTTAATTGAAGCGATAGATCCTAAATGGCAGGGTGCTTTGCCTTATACCATTTTAGTGGAACCAAACGGTAAGATTGTTTATTCACGCCAGGGCCGCATTAACGTGGCCGGAATAAAAAAGCAAATTGTAGAAAACGAATTGATCGGGAGGTTTTATAAATAAAGTTTACCTGGCTTTCTGTGAAATCATCAATGGGTAAATACAAAAAGGGCAATACATAAAAAACAGAAAACAGTAAACCGAAAGCCGAAAACAATAAACAGAAAACATGAATTCCCCCTGGTATAATATTTCCAATATAGCTGAATTTGATACGCCGGCACTGGTGGTTTTTCCGGAAAGGGTACAAAGAAATATTAACACCGCCATTGCTATGGCAGGTGGGCCGCACAGGCTGAGGCCACATATTAAAACACATAAATCTCCGGAAGCAACCAGGATGCTGATTGACGCAGGTATCACAAAATTTAAATGCGCTACCATAGCCGAAGCAGAAATTTTGGGAATGGGCCAGGCCAAAGATGTACTGCTTGCTTATCAGCCAGTGGGGCCTAAGCTCAGCCGCTTTGTTGCCTTAATAAAACGTTATCCGGCAACAATCTTTTCCTGCTTAATTGATAATGCCATCAGTGCAAATGAGCAATCAACTGTTTTTGTTGTAAATAGCTTAACAGTGCCCGTTTATATTGATTTAAATGTGGGTATGGGCCGCACTGGTATTGAACCGGATCAGGCTGCTTTGGAGCTTTACCAATATTGTGCATCACTGCAAGGAATAAAAATTATTGGCCTGCATGCGTATGATGGTCATATTAGGAATATTGATTTAAACGCAAGGGCGGCTGAATGTGACGCTGCTTTTTTACCAGTAAAAGCAATGAAACATGCGATAATAAATGCAGGATTAAATATGCCTGTTATTATTGCCGGCGGCTCCCATACATTTCCCATTCATTGCAAAAGAAAAGAAGTGGAATGCAGCCCCGGAACTTTTATTTATTGGGACAAAGGAAACAGTGATTATTGCCCTGAACAGGATTTTGATATTGCTGCAATAGTAATGACCCGGGTGGTTTCGTTGCCTGCTGCCGGCAGGATATGTACCGACCTCGGCCATAAATCAGTAGCTGCAGAAAATGTACTTACGAACAGGGTTTATTTTATGAATGCTCCCGAACTTAAGGCGATTAGTCAAAGTGAAGAGCACCTTGTATTAGATGCAGGCAACAACCATTCATTTAAGGAAGGTGATATTTTGTATGGAGTACCCATTCATATTTGCCCCACGGTTGCTTTATATGAAAGCGTATTGGTTGCAATAAACGGTAAAATTACCAGTGAATGGAAAAACCTGGCAAGGGACAGAAAGATTAATGTTTGATCAGGTTGTGCAACGTTGGTATTTCTTTGAACTTATTACCATTTTTTTTAAAAAGCAATCAATATTAAGTTTTGGACATCATCCACAGAATGCCCCGATGTGGCACTGTCCTTATATTTTTAAATGCTACAAAGAGGTTATGCCCTGGCATAAAATGGTTTTCGTACACTAAATTTAAAATACGAAAAAGCAGCATTCCTGATTCCCCCACACAAAATAAATCTGAGCTTTTTTTAATTTATAAATGCAGGTAAAGATCCCCATTGATATTCAGTACAAGAGTGCGACGCCACCGAAGTTTAATTGGAAAACACCTGCCCGGACAACAAAAAATGTATCTATAGAATGGCGATCTCGTCATCAATGACGGGGCAGGCTGCCCATGAAGCTATATCATGGCCCTTCTGTTTGGTAAAAAAATGATTGTAGTAAATGATCTGCGGTTATAAGTACACAGCTTAAATAAAAGTACGTGTTCCCGAAAAGTTTTCACGAAACTCTTTGGGGGTGCAGCTTTTTTTCTTTTTAAATAAGCGGTTGAAATTTGAGATATTATTAAAGCCGCAGCTATAGGATACTTCTGCAATTGAATTGGTGGTGTCAATTAAAATGCGGGAGGCATGCCCCAGCCTAATCTCATTGAGGCTATCGATAAAGGTGATGCCTGTACGCTTTTTGATAAACCTGCTAAATGAAACCTCTGTCATATTTACCAGCTTTGCAATATCCATTAGGGTAATGGGTTTGTCGTAATTTTTATTCATGTATTCAAAGGCTTTCTCAATCCGCCTGCTGTTGTAATTTAACTGAAAGTCGCTGTTAAAACCGGCCTCTGACAAAGTACGCATATTGCGTGAAATGGAGAGGTCGTGTAATATATTGATGAGCCCCATCACCGAATCGAAACCACTTTCTTTATCAAGGGAAACGATCCTGGGGTAAATAGCCTGTATGGTTTCTTTTGAAAACAGAATGCCTTTGGAGGAGAGGTCGAACATTTTGCGGATAAAGCTCAACTGGTTCCTGCGCAGGAGTTTTTCATCCAGCAGGTCTTTGTGCCATTGAATGGTAACTTCCTTAATGTCGTTGCTTTTACACTGGTGTGTAAACCAGGCATGAGAAAGGTTTGGCCCAATTAAAACAAGCTCAAGGCTATCCACTATATCAATATTATCACCCACTATCCGCTTGGCGCCCTTTGCGTTAAGGATGAGATTAAGCTCAAATTCTTCGTGATAATGCAATGGGAAATTAAATTCTTTTTTAACCCTCGAAAAAATAGTAAAGCAATCATTTTGTGTTAACGGGGTTATTTCCCTCACAATATTTTTATTCATTAGCAACGCAGTTTTTTTATAAAAATCTATAATAAACACTGTGAAAGTACATATAAATTTATTAAAATAGTACCAATGGCATTTATAGACTTTATGATCGAATTTCCTTTAATTGTACTTGTAATTTCATATTTAGCACCATTAACACTGAACTTACATTCATATATAGCAATCATAAGATAATAAAGTATTAGTAAATAGATAATGAATCTTGTTATTTTGTTTTGCTTTAACCTATCTCGTTCAACTGTCTTAAATTGCTATATTGAAAAAATTACTAACACTATTATATTCTTTCGTATTAATAGGCACTGATCATTTATTGATTGCACAAACAGTGGATAAAAATGCTACGATTGAAACAAGTAACCTTCTCGGGAATTTAAAAAAACAAATTAATAAGGGGATTATTTTTGGCCATCAGGATGACCTTGCTTATGGTGTGGGGTGGAAGTATGAAAAAGACAGAAGTGATGTAAAAGATGTTACCGGAGAGTATCCTGGCTTATATGGCTGGGAACTGGCAGGCCTGGAAAAAGACAGCAAAATAAATATAGACAGTGTGCCCTTTGATAAAATGCGGGAATTTATACGGCAGGGCTATGAAAGGGGCGGGGTAATTACTTTAAGCTGGCACCTCGATCATCCACTTACAGGTAAAAATGCCTGGGATACTACCCACGGTGGCGTGGCCGCTGTGTTGCCGGGTGGGGTTGCCCACGAAATGTATAAAACCTGGTTAGATAAACTATCAGTTTTTGCATTATCACTTCGGGGGGCCAGGGGTGAACTCATACCCGTTATTTTTCGCCCGTTTCATGAACTTACCGGTAACTGGTTTTGGTGGACCCAAAACACCTGCACCCCTGATGAATTTAAACGCCTCTGGCTTTTTACTTTTGATTATTTAACAAAGGAGAAGGGTATACATAATTTTATTTACATGTACAATACAGCGGGAAATTTTAATACCGAAGCTCAATTTCTTGAAAGGTACCCTGGTGATGATTTTGTTGACATGATTAGTTTTGATGCATACCAATACAATGATCCCCAAAAAGATAGCAGCTTTGTAACACAGCTTAAAAAACAGGTTGCTTTACTGGAAACCATTTCAACGGAAAAGAATAAAATTGCTGCATTGGGTGAAACCGGCTACGAAGCCATTCCTTACGCAGATTGGTGGACAAAAACTTTATGGAAAGCTATCGGGGAAGCCCGGCTTTCTTATGTACTGTTGTGGCGCAACCATGGGCAACAGCCAAATGGCCACATGCATTATTATGTGCCATTTAAAGGGGATATTTCAGCGGAGGATTTTAAGAAATTCTATTTGCTTGATAAAGTATTTTTTGAAAAAAAGATAAAGAAACAACATTTATACAATCAACCCTGATGAATGAATTGATCCCGTTTTAAAATCAATCCCTGTGCTAACAATGAACAGCAGATGATTTATTCATCTGCTATTTATTAAAAGCATTTAATTAAAACCAAAGCAGGCAGCTTACAAAATATGAAATTACAACTCATTGATATCCTCATCCTGATAAGTTACCTGGTTACCATGATACTGGTAGGGTTCTGGATGAGAAAAAAGGCGAAGCAAAATAAAGATAGTTACCTAATGGGTGGTAAAAGCCTTCCATGGTATATGCTTGGGCTTAGTGATGCCTCGGATATGTTTGATATAAGCGGCACCATGTGGATGGTTGCGTTATGTTTTGTATATGGCCTTAAAAGTATTTGGGTGCCCTGGTTATGGCCGGTTTTTAACCAGGTGTTTATGATGATGTTTTTAAGTAAGTGGTTGCGCAGGAGCAATGCAAATACTGGGGCTGAATGGTTACAAACACGGTTTGGGTTAACAGGAAAAGGAGTGACGGGGTCGCATATCATTGTAATTGCATTTGCACTAATCAGTTGCCTGGGTTTTTTAGCGTATGGTTTTGTTGGGCTAGGCAAATTCATGGAAATATTTATTCCCTGGGATGTAATAAAAGATTATGTGCCATTTACTGTATCTGAAAAATATGTACCTCATTTTTATGGGATTGTTTTTACCCTTTTTGCAATGTTCTACTCCATCATTGGTGGCATGCACAGCATTGTATTGGGCGATGTAATCAAGTACATCATCATGACGATAGGCTGTATTGCAATTGCTGTAATTGCTATGCAGCATCTAAAGGGCAATACCCTCAATGTGCCGGAGGGTTGGAGTAATCCTTTCTTTAGCTGGCGGCTCGATCTTGACTGGAGCAGGATTGCCGCCGATGCCAATAAAAAAATTGCAGATGACGGGTATAGCTTGTTTGGATTATTTTTTATGATGATGTTACTAAAAGGCGTATTTGCCTCTTTGGCTGGTCCTGCGCCTAATTATGATATGCAAAAAGTACTGAGCACCCGTAGCCCAAAGGAAGCAAGTAAAATGACGGGTTTTGTTAGTATTATCCTGCTGCCAATCCGCTACTCAATGATTACCGGCCTTACCGTACTTGCAGTGTTATACTACAACCAGTTGTACCTGAAAGGTCCGGATGGTGTTACAGATTTTGAGCGCATATTACCTGCAGCGGTTAACAATTTTTTACCCGTAGGAATTTTGGGGATTGTATTAACAGGTTTGCTGGGGGCATTTATGGGAACTTTTAGTGGTACCCTCAATGCAGCACAGGCTTATATTACCAACGATATATATCTTAAGTATATAAACCCCACAGCCAGTACCAAAAAAGTGATCACCCTAAATTATGTGGTGGGTGTAGTAGTTGTAGCAGTAGGCGTTTTCTTTGGGTTTTTAGCAAATGATGTAAATGAAATACTACAATGGATTGTAGGCGGATTATATGGAGGGTACGTGGCAGCCAATTGCCTTAAATGGTATTGGTGGCGGTTTAATGCAAATGGATTTTTTTGGGGTATGGCAGTTGGTGTGGCTGGTGCTTTACTAATGCCCTATGCCATTGAATGGGGTGTTGAACATGAATATATTACGCAGGCATTACCCCTGTATTGGTGGCCTTTTTTATTTCTGTTATCATTAGCCGGGTGTTTCATTGGTACTTATGCTGCTCCGCCTTCAGATGAAAAGGTGTTAAAATCCTTTTACAAAAATGTAAGGCCCTGGGGTTTTTGGAAACCCATACACGAAAAGGTAGTAATGGATGATCCATCTTTTGTGGGCAATAAAAGATTTAAGCTGGATATGTTTAATGTAGCGATTGGTATTATTGGGCAATTATGTTTTACACTTTTACCCATGTATTTTATACTCGGCATGCAGCAACCCTTATGGATAACGATAGCAGTAATTGTTGCCATCGTACTTATTTTAAAAAGGACCTGGTGGAACAAACTGGAGGATTAGATAGCCCCGGTTTTTTAGCAAACACGTCCTTATTTCCTTTTGAGAAAATATCTGATATACTAATATTTAAAACTTGCAAATTACCTAAAATGAATAAAGACTTTGCCAAAAGATCGAAGTTGTTAAAAGAGCAGCATCAATCTTTGTTAACCCGAAAAAACGAAATAATCTCAGACAGTAATGGTGTGTATAACCGTTATAAATATCCCGTGCTTACCGCACAGCATACACCGCTTTTGTGGCGGTACGATTTCAACCCCGATTCCAATCCATTTCTTATGGAACGGTTTGGGATAAATGCAGTATTAAATGCCGGGGCCATAAAATGGAACAATAAATATTTGGTAGTGCCCCGTATTGAAGGCACCGACCGTAAAAGTTTTTTTGCCATCGCAGAGAGCGATAATGGCATTGATAATTTCCGCTTTTGGGAGTACCCGATATTTATGCCCTCTACTGATGTGCCTGATACAAATATTTACGATATGCGTTTGGTGGCGCATGAAGATGGCTGGGTTTACGGCCTTTTTTGCACCGAAAGAAAAGATCCAAAGGCCCCTCCCGGCGATCAGTCTTCTGCCATTGCACAGTGTGGTATTGCACGTACAAAAAACCTGGTTGACTGGACCCGTCTGCCCGACCTGGTAACGCCCTCTCCGCAACAACGCAATGTGGTATTGCACCCCGAGTTTGTTAATGGACAGTATGCTTTTTACACCCGGCCGCAGGATAGTTTTATTGAAGCAGGCAGCGGCGGAGGTATTGGTTTTGGCCTGGCACCGGATATAACCAAAGCGGTGATTGAAAAGGAAATTGTAATCGACGACAGAAAATACCATACCATTTCTGAAATGAAAAACGGTCAGGGCCCGGCACCAATTAAAACAGCAAAAGGATGGCTGCACCTTGCTCATGGTGTACGCAATACCGCTGCCGGGCTACGGTATGTGTTGTACATGTTTATGACAGATCTTACTGACATTACAAAAATAATTCACAAGCCTGCCGGCTACTTTATTGCACCCGAAGGCGACGAAAGGGTTGGCGATGTATCCAACGTGGTATTTGGTAATGGATGGATAAAAGATGAAGATGGCACTGTGTTTATTTATTACGCCTCTTCAGATACACGGCTCCACGTAGCTGTTAGTAATATCACCCGGTTAACAGATTATGTAATGAATACCTCCGAAGATGGATTACAGTCTTCTTCTTCGGTTCAAAATATTTACCGCATCATTGATAATAATAAAGCACTTACTGCCAATGAAGATGAAATAATTGATCACGTGCTTAAAGAAACACCGGTTAATATTTAAAGAATAAGCAAGTAAATTTTTTTGTACCGGCATTTCAATTTCAATTTAGCATCGTTGTGTCACTCCCTTGTACCGCATACCAATGTGGTGCTTTACCCACAGTATAACCTTTTTAAAAACATATCACCAATATTTACCTACAACAATTAATATGAACACCTCATTAGCTCCTGATATTTCATACGGCAAAAAAGAAATATTATCAACTTATAAAAATGAAGTAAGGGAAGAGTTAGATAATATACTTACGTACTGGATGAGCAATACGCATGATGGGGTAAATGGTGGTTTCATTGGCCGTGTAAATGAACACAACCAGGCCTTTGCTGCTGCGCCAAAAGGAGCAGTGCTCAACAGCCGTATTTTATGGGCTTTCTCTTCTGCCTACCAGGTAACAAATAATCCTGAGCACCTTCATCTTGCCAGGGTTGCATTTAATTACCTGAACGCAAATTTTATTGACAAACAACATGGCGGTGTGTACTGGACAGTAAATGCACAAGGCCAGCCGCTGGATACTAAAAAACAAGTGTATGCACTTGCCTTTGCCATTTATGGGTGCAGTGCTTATTACCAGGTAAGTAAAAGCGAAGCAGCAAAAACCACGGCAATTGAATTGTATAATACAATAGAATCACAGAGTTTTGATACAGAAAACTCGGGGTACTTCGAGGCGTTTACCCGTAACTGGCAGCCAATGGAAGACCTGCGCCTGAGTGCCAAGGATGCAAACGAAAAAAAAACAATGAATACCCATTTGCATATTTTAGAAGCCTACACCAGCTTGTACCAAATATGGCCCGATGAAAAATTAAAAGCACAGATAAACAATTTAATAAAGGATTTTATAACCCATATAGTAGATGGTGTTACAGGGCACCTTGTTTTATTTTTTGATGAACAATGGAACCCAAAATCTACCATGGTATCGTATGGCCATGATATAGAAGCGGCATGGTTATTACTGGAAGCTGCTGAAGTGGTGCAATCAGCATTGCTGGAAGAAGTAAAAAAATTATCCCTGCAAATATCTTTGGCCGCAACCAAAGGCCTGGATAAAGATGGTGGCCTTTGGTATGAGTACGAACCAGCCACCAACCATCTGATAAAAGAAAAACACTGGTGGGTGCAGGCTGAGGCCATGGTTGGCTTTTTAAATGCCTGGCAGTTGAGTAATAAAGAAACCTACCTGCACCACTCCTCTAATGCCTGGCAATACACAAAAGAATGTATAAAAGATAACGTGTATGGCGAGTGGTTGTGGGGAAGAACCGCCGAAGGGGAAATAATGCCCGAGCAGGATAAAGTAGGAATTTGGAAATGCCCCTACCACAATACCAGGGCTTGTATAGAGATATTAAAAAGATTACAATAAACTTTGATTTGCATTATGTGATTTGAAATATAAAACGTGGGAAAGTTCCACATTGGTATAACGTACAAGGGAGTGACACAACGATGCTGCTCACAGATATACAGCTTGTTAAAAAGAATAAGTTTGAATTTTAAGCCATACAAAATCTACATATTTATGAACGCTTTCAAATATATTTCCCTCATTTTATGTATACTTTTTGCTGCAAGTTTGCATGCTAAAAAAGCGGCCACGCCTCTAGTCGAGTTAACATTATTTACAGCAGACAATCCCCTTTTTCAATATGTGGGCAGAATAGATTTTAGGGATGTAAAGAAGCCACGGTTTTGGAGCCCCGGTGTTTATATAAAGGCAAAATTTACCGGAACTACCTGCGAACTTGTTATGAACGACCAGGAACTCTGGGGCAAAAATCACAACTATATTGAGATACAGATTGACGGCGCCAAACCATTTAAAATACAAACCACCGGCAAGTCAAATACAATCACGGTTGCGAAAGATTTGCAGCCAGGGTTTCATACTATTTTAATTTGCAAAAACACCGAATCAAATATCGGCTACCTCGAATTTGTTGGCCTGAAATGTGAATCATTACTACCGCTACCGCCCAAGCCTGCACGCAAAATTGAATTCATTGGCAACAGCATCACCTGCGGTACAGGAATGGATCAAACGGTAGTTCCCTGCGGTAAAGGCGTGTGGCAGGATCAACACAATGCTTACCTGAGTTATGGCCCAACCGTAGCAAGAGCACTCAATGCACAATGGGTGCTCAGTGCAGTTTCCGGCATTGGCCTTATACATAGCTGCTGTGGAATGAACATTGTAATGCCGCCGGTTTTTGATAAGATTGATCTTCGAGGTGATTCAGTAAAATGGGATTTCAACAACTACCAGCCAGATGTGGTAACGGTTACCCTTGGCCAAAATGATGGCATACAGGATTCTGTAAAATTCTGCAGTGCCTATGTAAATTTTATTAAGCAGTTAAGAGGTTACTATCCCAAAGCGCAGCTTATTTTACTTACCAGCCCAATGGGGGATCAGCAACTCACTGCAGTGTTAAAAAATTATCTTTCCGGCGTTAAATATGCAATAAAAAAGCAGGGTGATAAAAAGGTTGATACCTATTTTTATTCCAAACAATTTCATCATGGCTGCGATAGTCACCCCGATATGGCAGAACACCAGGAAATGGCCAAAGAATTAGGAAGCTTTATAAAGAAGAAGATGAAATGGTAAGGTTAATAAATTGAATGATAAATTTGTTTGCAGTTACAAATACTAAATTGTGCTGACGGCATAAATTATTCATCAAAATAAAATTCAAGTATATGAGTTATACCCCCTCAGATAACAGGTACAAAAATATGCCTTACAACCGCTGCGGAAAAAGTGGTTTGCAGTTGCCTGCAATTTCTCTTGGCTTATGGCAAAACTTTGGCTCGGTAGATAATTTTGAAAACGGGCAACAAATTGTAAGGCATGCTTTCGACAAAGGCATCACTCATTTTGACCTGGCAAATAACTATGGCCCGCTACCCGGTAGCGCAGAAGAAAACTTCGGCAAAATTTTAAAACAGGATTTTACAGGTTATCTCCGTGATGAACTCATTATTTCTACAAAAGCCGGTTATACCATGTGGGATGGGCCTTATGGCGACTGGGGCTCAAGAAAATATTTATTGTCAAGTCTTGATCAGAGTTTGAAGCGGATGCAACTGGATTATGTGGATATTTTTTATTCCCATCGTCCCGATCCAAATACACCGTTGGAGGAAACCATGATGGCCCTTGATACGGCCGTAAAAAGCGGACGGGCATTATACGCCGGTATCTCAAATTACAAAGCGGAGGAGGCAAGAAAAGCAATTATAATTTTAAAACAGTTAGGTACTCCCTGTGTAATTCACCAGCCTAAATACTCAATGTTTGAGCGATGGGTAGAAGATGGTTTGCTGGATGTTCTGGAAGAACTGGGCGTGGGCTGTATCCCATTTTCACCGCTGGCGCAAGGCATGCTTACGGATAGATATTTAAAGGGTATTCCCGAAAACTCACGGGCAGCAAAAACCGATGGCTCATTAAAAGCAACTGATATTACAGAAGAAAGGCTTACACAAATAAATGCACTCAATACCATTGCCACACACCGTGGGCAATCACTTGCGCAGATGGCTATTACCTGGCTTATGAAAGACAATCGGATTACCTCGGTATTGATTGGTGCCAGCTCTGTAAAGCAACTGGATGATAATATCAGTAGCCTTAATAATATTCATTTTACTTCATCCGAACTGGATCAGATTGAAGATATTTTACAACCCGGATAAAAAGCAATTAATCATGAATTCAAAAAATAAACGGCGATTAAAAAATGTAAAATCCAACGGCTTCGTAATTCTATTACTCGTCATTCTTATACCTGGTGTAGTGGTTGCTCAAAATAAAATGAGGCTCATTGATGCAAATGCCACCCGGCAAACACAGGCTTTGTTTTACAACCTTGCAAAGCTTTCAAAAAAGAAAATTCTTTTTGGCCATCAGCATGCAACAGAGTATGGCCATGGCTGGCGGGGAGATGAAGACCGGTCAGATACAAAATCTGTTACGGGTTCACATCCTGCTGTAGTTGGGGTTGACTTCAGTGGCCTCTCGGGCCGGCCTGCTGCTGAAATTGAGCGTACAAAAGCCTCGTTGAAAAAAAATATTGCAGCCACTTATAACAGGGGTGGGGTTACTACCATAGCCTGGCATTTTTCTAACCCTGTTTCCGGGGGTGGATTTTATTGGAAAGATTCAGTTTCACTGCCCGCAGTAAAATACATTATTCCGGGAGGTTCAGCGCATGAAAAATACAAAGCCATTCTGCAAACAGTGGGTGATTTTGTAAAGTCAGTAAGAGGCAACGACGGGCAACTGGTGCCCATGATATTTCGGCCATTTCATGAGTTTGATGGTAATTGGTTTTGGTGGGGCCGGGCACATTGCACGGTAGATGAGTTTACCACACTCTGGAAATTCACCGTATCATATTTACGGGACAGCCTTTCGGTCCACA
>JANMVB010000685.1:0-8027 GCA_031392305.1 Ferruginibacter sp. | reverse complement strand
TCTCTTGTTTGCCATTCGGCAATATGTTCAGCAACTTCAATCATTGGAGCTGCATAAATATCTTTTTCATTTTGCTTGATGTAGCTTAATATTTGCCTGTGGGCATCCAACGAAACATTTAAACCATTACCACCACCAACGCCATGAAATAAAATTACCAGCAGCGAATTTGTTTGCATAGCTTTATCCACCCATTCTTTCATTTGCTCAAAGCTGTGATTGTTTACCACATAGCAATCCACATTATATAAATCCACTTCATTTATTTTATGCATTTCGTTTCTTACTGCCCTTGCTGCAACAAAATCATTTTTCATGGCATTAATGAAAGAGGAGTCGCCAATTTTCATATCGCCACAGGTAAATGCAAATGTTCTTTTGGTTTTACTATCTATAGACTGCAGAAAAAGATTGGTCATTCTTGTTTCATCTACCATGCGTTTAACAGTATAATCAGTCAGATCATATTCTTTGCTTACCCATTCTCTTCCAACTCCGCCTATGCATGGGTGATATAAAGTGTGATTACCCAACTCATATCCTTTTGCCGCTAGTTTTTTCCAGTCGCTTAACCGGGTTTGCATGGAAGTTGAAAATGCAGTAATATAAAAAGTGGCTTTTAACCCGAGTGAATCTAAAACAGGTACTGCATTATCAAGGTGTTCGTTTATCGCATCATCGTAAGTAATTACAACGGCAGCTTTTTTGCCCCGCCATGCCTGGTTAAATTGTGCTTTGGCAGAAAAAGAAATCAGGCATACAACCGCAATGAGTAAACTGTACTGTTTCATTTTTATTCTTTAGTTATTTGAAAAGGAGAAGCCGGCAAGCCTTCTTTATTATACAAATTTGCATTAACAGGATTATCTGCCCATGCATAACGCACATAAACCGGATCGGTAATGGTTTCATTCCACACCATTACTTTATCAGCTTCAATTTTTGCTTTTGCCCAAACAAATTTTTTATCGGCACCTGCGATAGCAAACTCACTCAGGGCTTCACCATCATTAGTAATTAAACCACTTCCATTATTAGTAAAGCTGATGATAACTTTATTTCCCCCGATTATATGTGATTGATAAATAGGGCCGGAGTAAACAATATTTTCGCCGTAAGCAATATTAAATGCGGCTAAGGCAAGGCGTTCGCCAACTGTTTTTTTATTATCAGGATGAATATCATTCCATTCGCCTAAATCAATAGCAACGGCCATTGCAGTATTGGATAGGGATAAAGATTTTAATTGGGCTTCTCTTAATTCTGCCCACTGGCTTTCCGAAGGAATATAATTTGCATCCATGTAATTGGGAAGTTGTACAAATAAGAAAGGGATATCGCCTTGCTGCCATTTATTTCTCCAATCATTTATTTGTGCCGGTTGCAACTTTGCATACTCTGCCGCTCTGCCAGAATTACTTTCTCCCTGGTACCAAAGAAAACCTTTAATAGTAAAATTAATAATGGGTGCTACCATTGCATTGTACAAAGCGGATGGTTGATTTTGTGCTGCGATGCCACCACCAAAACTTTGCCCACTCCCAGGAATAAAAATATCGCCTACTTTATATTGCCAGGTGCCTTTAAGGTCGATGGTATCATTTCCGGCAAACAAATAATAAGGCTTGTCATAAACAAATCCACCCTTGCCATTTGTGTTTGTAACCCGAATAAAAAAAATATTTTTTCCAGCTTTCAAAACATCAGCCGGTACTGCGTATCTTCTTTGAGGATACTGATAAGTTGTATTACCAATTTTTTTACCATTAATGTACAACTCATCGGCGTCTATAATTCTTCCTAAAAAAATTTTGGCTGGCTTTCCAATCATAGATGCAGGCACATCAATTTCTTTTCGGTACCATACCACGCCGTTTAAATCTTTAATGCCCTGGTCTTCCCAATAACCGGGTATATTAATATTGCGCCATCCTTTCGGCACATAAGAAACATCAAACCATTTTTTTTCGCCAATCAAACCTAAGTCAGTTTGTTGCTGCTGCCGGCCTGCATTAGCAGTAGCGGCTCGGTTACTATTATTAATGTAAGCAGTGTCTTTATTTTTTTGAATGGCAGTTACCAGCGAAGAAAAATCTTTTAACCCTTCTTCACTCGTCCATGCCTCGATAGGTGTACCACCAACACTTGCGTTGATAATGCCAATTGGTACTTTGTATTTTTCAAAAAGTTTTTTTGCAAAAAAATAAGCAACTGCAGAAAATGGCCGTACATCTTGACCTGCTGCAGCCTTCCAGTAACCGGTGGGTAAATTATTTTGCGGACTTTGCAAATTTGTAAGTGTTGGAATTAAGAACTGCCTTATCTGCGGATTATTCGCTGCTGCAATTTCTTTTGCATAAGTAACATCATGTATGTTCATTTGATGTACCATATTACTTTGTCCGCTGCAAAACCATACATCACCAAATAAAATATTGTTCAGCACAATTTTATTTTTGCCCGCAATTGCAATACTGTAAGGGCCGCCAGCTTTTGTTGATGGTAATTGTACTTTCCAGTTACCTGCATTATCTGCTTTAGTTTTAAATGATTTACTGTTGAACTTTACTGTTATTTTTTCATTGGCAGATGCCCATCCCCAAATATTTACCTTAGTATCTCTTTGTAAAATCATACTGTCCCGTACAATGGCTGGCAGTTTTATTTGTGCAGATGCTCCGCAGCATGCAAATATCATTATCGAAAAAAAAGAAATTGATTTCATATTTTTTTATTCAAATTGAAAAGCAAAATAAGTTGCTGGTTTTGTGCCAATATTTTTTATAGCATGAGATACATTGCTGCCGAGATAATAAAAACCACCAATACCTGTTTTTACAATATCATTGCCCAACTGCATTTCTGTTTCCCCTTCCAGCACCCACACTATTTCTTCGGCACGGTGGGTGTGGGGCTCATGGCTTTTTAATCCTTCTTTCAATGTGGTTACATGCATTTCAAATCTTTTTTGCATGAGGGTTGGCTGTTCAAAAAAATCACGGCGGCTGCCGCCATTGTTATTTGGTTTAAAAGCAACGCTTTCCCAAACTTTTACAAAGGATGTTGCGCCTCTTTGCATGTCAATGGGTTTTTTGCTTTTGTATTTCATGGAAAAAAATTCAAGTGCTCCTTTGCCTGTTTTGCTAATGGAATATTTTTGACCGGGGATTAACACCGCCACACTTTGTGCTGTGAGCTGGTATGATGTATCGTTGAATATGATTACACAGCTGCCCGATTTAACGATAATTAACTGCTCATACGATGCAGCAACACTTTGCTTATATTTTTTTTCGCTTGTTATAACATTGGCACTTATCTGCATCCATTCAAAATCATGTACTTTACCCTGTAAAATAATGGAAGTACTTATTTTATTTTTTTGAATAGCAGGCTCTTTCCAACTATATGCGCCGGAAAGAACAGAATCCTGTTGTGCTATTAATAAAACAGGCATAACAAGTAAGAAGAAGACAAGAATATTTTGCTTACTCATATTTATTGTATCACAGATTAAACGGATTAACACAGATTATTTATTCGCTTCAGTAAAAGCTTAATAGTAATTCCACAGTTGAATGGAGCGTCGCCACTGAAGTCTCACCAGGGAACTTCAGCTCGTAAGATAAAAATTCTATGCCTTCACTTCATACCCCTTGCGTTGCGGCCTGCTTAGCATTTTTGTTGCTTCATCATCTTTTTCAAATTTTTCTTTTTTAGGATTCCAGTAAAGTTTGCGGTTTAATTTCATTGCAATATGATGCAATAAACAGGCGCTGCATGCACGGTGTGCTTCTTCTACCGGCGCAATAGTTAGCTTATTATCACGAATAGCTTCCAGCCAGTTGCCATGATGTTCTTTACTTACAGTAAAGTGAAATTCATT
Organism: Ferruginibacter sp.; assembly: GCA_031392305.1. GTDB lineage: Bacteria > Bacteroidota > Bacteroidia > Chitinophagales > Chitinophagaceae > Ferruginibacter. The sequence goes on along the minus strand of JANMVB010000685.1, from coordinate 4,141 downwards.
TTCACCAATCACCGAGGTAAGCATGGAAGGGTTACTTGCGTCAATCTTTTTTGCCTGCGGCCCGGGCTTTGCAGGGTCGCTGCTGGTGGCCTGGTAATCGCCACGGGAAACAAAAACCCAACCATCTGTACCAATAAATTTTATGCCATTTTGAAATTCGTTACTTACTATCATGTGTACACCGTTTTCATACCTGGCATGAGTTTTAAAAATGCCATGCACATTCCACAGTCCGCCTGTTGCAAACTCAGCTTTTTCATTCCATATTTCTACAGGGCCGCTGCTTTCCATTCCCATACCCCAGTGAGCACTGTCAATATGATGTGCACCCCAACCCGTAATCATGCCTGCACCAAATTGTTCGCAACGCAACCAGCCGGGGCGGCCATAACCAACCTGTGGATGTACTCTTTCTTCGGTGTAATAAACCTCTGGTGTTGATGCCAGCCACATATCGTAATTAAAATTTGCAGGAACCGGCATTTGCTGTGTATTGCCACCGGGAGGGTCGCCGGGTAAACCAACTTCTACAGTTTTTAATTGTCCAATTCTTCCATTGCGTACCAGCTCGGCTGCATAACGAAATTGTTCGGCACTGCGCTGCTGGCTTCCTATCTGAAATTTTACGCCGCTTTTTTGTACCACATTGCTGATGATTCGTCCCTCCGCAACTGTTAGTGACGCAGGTTTTTGCATGTAAATATGTTTGCCTGCCCTTGCCGCAGCCACACCAATCATTGCATGAGTATGATCGGGTGTACTGATGAGTACTGCATCAATATCTTTATTTAATAACAGCTCCCGGTAATCGGTGTAAACTTTTACTCCATCAAAAGATTTGACATCTCTTGTGCTGTAAAATTCATTTATTAATTTTTTCCCATCTGCTGCTCTTAATGAGTCAACATCACACACTGCCATTATTTGTGCATAGTTATGTTGCCACACTCCGGGCATATCATGCCCACGGCTAATTCTGCCTGCACCAATGGCTGCTACATTTATTCTGTTGCTGGGTGCATTTTTCCCAAACACACTTGCAGGTACAATGGATGGAAAACTGAATGCAATGCCAGTGCCGATTACGGCTTTGGCGGAATCAGTTAGAAATTTGCGGCGTCCAATGTTTTGTTTACCCCCATCCCCTAAAGGAGTGCTATCCAACTTTTTATTTTTCATCACTTTATTTTTAATGAGATATTTTTTTGTTACCGGCTTTAGTAATTCTATTTAGCATCGGTGCGTCGCACTCTTGTACTGTTGGAATTCTATTCAACAATACTTCGAAATTCTTCATTCTAAAATAACCACAGTTTTACTTGCCACATTATTTTTTCAAATTCAAAAGCTTCGCATTTTTCTGTGCTTTCAATGCCAGCTCTGTTGCCAAAAAGCAATGCTTTTGATTCATGGCCGTTTCAGTTCGGTTCACTACATCATCCACAAACAAGGGCCCAAAGGGCAATGTTTCATTATTGCAATCTATATGCAACATTTCTTTTTGGTTGACTAAGTATAAATGATTTCCGCCCTTGTTGGCAGAGAGAATATCGGTATTTTTTCTTACTTCAATATATCCATCTGTACCCATTATTGTTAACCTACCATCACCCCATGTATCCAAACCGTTTGGTGTAAACCAATCTACCCTTATGTAACCAGTACCTCCATTGCCAGTAAGCATTACATCTCCAAAATCTTCAAACAGTGGCGCTTGTGGAAAATGCACATTGCCCACCTGCGACATTAATACTGTTGCCTCCGTTGAGTTAGTGAAATGTAAAAACTGGTCAAACTGGTGTGAGCCGATGTCGGTTAAAATACCACCGTATCTTTTTTTATCCCAAAACCAATCGGGCCTTACCGCTAAGCCCGAAGTGCCAAACTTATTGCTGATTCTGTGCGGCGCAATATTTATTGTTTGTATTACCTGGCCTATGGCACCTGCTTTAACTAACTGGCTGGCTTTTTCTGTGGCTTTATTTTCCAGTCTTTCGCTGTACATGATGGAATAAATTCGGTTGGTTTCTTTTTGTACTTTTTTTACCGCAGCTAATTGCTGTATAGTAATTATGCCGGGTTTGTCTGTTAAATAATCTTTACCATGCTGCATTACTTTTATACCGAGCGGAGCCCTTTCATCCGGAATGCCGGAGCTTAGCACTAATTGTAAAGAAGGGTCGTTTAAAATTTCATCTTCACTCTTTGCCAATTTAGCCTCTGGGTATGCTTTAGAAAATGCGGCAACCAAATCTGGCTCTTTGGCATACAACGCCACTAATTCTCCACCGCCTCTTTTTATTGCATCCGTCATACCATAAATATGCGGATGGTTAATATTAATAACTGCAAACTTTATTTTACCAGGAGGAATAACTGCCGGAGTTTGTTTTTTTGCAGCTTCGATATGTTTAAAATTAGCAGTACCAGCAAATGGAGATAACAACATTAACCCTGAAGCTTTGGTTACATTTTGTAAAAATTTTCTTCTGCCTGATTTATTTGTGTTCATGTCAATCGTTATTTTTATTGAATAATAATTTGTTTACTCATCACATTACTTGTCACTTTATTCTTCACTCCCGGTTGCCCACCGCCAATGCTTACTGTTAATTTTCCTTTAGGCTGATAGGTCGTACCTGCTTCATCAATTAACGATAACTGCTCCTGTGTTAAAGTAAAACTTATTGTTTTGCTTTCGCCTGCTTTTAGTGCAATGCGTTTAAAACCTTTTAATGCTTTCAGCGGATTTAAACTATTTAATTCATTGTACGCTGTATATAACTGTACTACTTCTTCGCCATTTATTTTACCGCTGTTTTTTACGGTTACACTCATGGTAATATTTTTTCCTTTTGCAGCAGTGGTTGCTGTTTTAATATTACTGTACGTAAATGTAGTGTAACTTAAACCATAACCAAACGGATACAGCGCATCGCCTTTAAAATAACGGTAGGTTCTGTTGTTCATACTGTAATCGTTAAAGCCTGACAAATCATTATCGCTTTTATAAAATGTTACGGGCAATCTTCCTGCAGGGTTATAATCACCAAACAACACATCAGCTGCAGCAGTGCCTGCACTCTGGCCGCCATACCATGTATTTATTATGGCAGGAATATTTTCACTTTCCCATGGTGTAGCAATTGCACTTCCGGTCATCATTACAAATACAATTGGTTTGCCGGTTGCCTTTAATGCTTTCATTAATGATGTTTGTACAGTTGGCAATATAATGCTTGTTCTGTCGCCGCCATTAAAGCCCGGTACTTTCACCGGCATTTCCTCTCCTTCCAGCTGGGGAGAAATGCCTCCTGCAAAAATAATGGCATCTACATCTTTTAATTTTTCTGCCAATGCAGTAAAATCTGTTTTTGTATAATTACCTGCAAATAATTTTACAGTGGCATCACCTTCACTTTGGCGAAAACTCATTTCAATTTTATAAGTAACACCTTTTTTAACAGCAAGGTTAAATTGTTTGCTGCCCCATCGGTTGCGTTCCCATACATCTGCAATCACGCTGTCATTTACTAAAACTTTATATCCATCATTTGCTTCACTTTCAAAACTCATTACCTCGTCTTTGTTTGCAGTAATAGTTGTGGTATAACGGGCAGAAAAATGTTTAGCAGGCACACCGGGAAAAGGAATGGCGCCTTCCTGCCAATAATGATTTATTTCATTTTCAATTTGTGTAAGAACAGGGGAGCCTTCTAATTTTTCATTAGTAAAGTATTCCGCTTTTACACCGGGCTTACCATTATATTGATACAGTGTAGAAATATCTTTATATACCAGCAATGTATCATTGGTAAAGTTGATGGCTTTTTCATACACTACTTCTACATCTTTACCGAGTTTTTCCTTAATGCCTTCTAATAACGATACTACTTTAGATGGTGTGCCATTATAATTGCCCAACACCGCAATTTTATTATCAGCGTTAGGGCCAAGTACAGCAATCTTTTTTACTTTTTTATTTAATGGTAAAGTATTGTTCTCATTCTTCAACAGCACAATACTTTGCTGCGCCATTTTTAGTGCAAGTGCTTTATGTGCCGGCGATTCTAAAACAGACGCAGGTGTTTGTGCATACTTTACCATACTAACAGGGTCGAACATGCCAAGACGGTAACGG
>JANMVB010000642.1:0-17243 GCA_031392305.1 Ferruginibacter sp. | reverse complement strand
TTCGTTGCCCCTGTGTTGGTTAAGGAGGTTATCTATTTCTTCCTTTGGCAAGAAGGTAAATATCTTAATGTATTTTTCAGCATCAATATCTGCAGCGTTTAACCAAAACTGGTAGAACTGGTAGGGTGAAGTTTTTGCTGCGTCCAGCCAGATATTTCCTTTTTCAGATTTACCAAACTTACTGCCATCAGCCTTGGTAATAAGCGGACAGGTAAAAGCAAAAGCCTCACCACCGCTTTTTCTGCGAATGAGTTCTGTGCCGGTTACAATATTTCCCCACTGATCGCTGCCACCCATTTGCAGCCTGCAATTTTTATTTTTATGCAGCCAGTAAAAATCGTATCCCTGTACAAGCTGGTAAGTAAATTCAGTAAAGCTCATGCCAGTATCACCATCCAGCCGCTTGCGCACACTGTCTTTGCTCATCATATAATTCACCGTAATATGCTTGCCCACATCCCTGATAAATTCTAAAAATCCAATTTGCTTAAACCAGTCGTAATTATTTACCATTTCCGCAGCATTGGGTATGGCATCACTAAAATCCAGGAATTTTTGTAACTGTGTTTTTACACAATTCACATTGTGGTTCAATATTTCTTCGCTGAGTAAATTTCGTTCTTCACTTTTACCGCTGGGGTCGCCAACCATGCCGGTGGCACCACCCACCAGGGCAATAGGTTTATGACCACATTTTTGTAAATGGATCAGTAAAATAATGGGTACCAGGTTACCAATGTGCAGGCTATCGGCGGTAGGGTCAAAGCCGATATATCCTGTCGTCATTTCTTTGTTCAGCTTTTCTTTGGTGCCGGGCATTACATCCTGCACCATGCCCCGCCAGGTTAATTCTTCTATCAAATTTTTCATACAATTTTTTACCGTTGTTGCCGGTAAACTTTTGCAAATGTGGGTAGAAAATCTGAAAACATTCTATGTAATTACTGTAATCAATTTAAAATTTGTTTGTGTTTAAAATTTTTTTGTACCGGGCAGATGTATTTCTGTTAAGCTTCGGTGGCGTCGCACTCTTGTACTTTATATCTATGTGGTTCTTTACCCATTAAATGCACCCCTGTCCCGGCGGGGTTTTCACAGCAGGCTGTTCAATTTATAAATCTGCTCCCGTGAAACCCCGGCGTAGAAAAGAACTGCCTTCATATTGCTGTCACTCTTTGCCAGTTTATATTCTGTAGCAATATTTTTAAAATTGCTACCCTGATAGACTTTATAGTTTAAGTCCCTAACACGTCGGGGTTTCACGTCGTGGTTTTTATAACTTGTAGTTTATGCTGTGAAAACCCCGCCGGGACATAAAGTATGCACTTGTAATAATAGGCAAGATTGTTCCATATAATTCGCAGCAACTATTTCTCTCGTTTTCACGCAGGAAAAGATCCACATAGGTATGCGGTAAAAGTGAGTGACACAACGATGTTGACCAATGTTTTCTTTGCCCGGACAAAAAAATTCTTGTATAATTTATTGAAGTCACTGACAGTTTTCGAAACCTTAAATGCAGCCTTTCCGGCGCAATCAGGTCTATTAAATGTTGGTGGGTACAATTGCCAAAAAGCATTACTGCCAGTGAATGATTAATCTCTAAATTTGTAAAATAACCATTGGCCCCCAAATAGTATTTATACACAATTTACTTGTGGATTGAGCGTTTTAGCCTGTAGGTTATCCCAAAAAATCGCAATACTAACAACCGGAAAACAAATATATGAGCCGTAAACTGCCTGCTTTTTTATTAAGTGTTATTTTATTTCCCGTTATTTCTACTGCTCAGTTCAGAAAATATTCCAACGAATTTCTGAATATTGGTGCCGGTGCCCGTGGACTGGCAATGGGTAGTGCCCAGGTGGCTTCTGTAAATGATGGTACCGCAGGCTACTGGAACCCTGCCGGCCTTGTGGGCGTTAAAGATAATCCCAACATTAATTTAATGCATGCCGAATATTTTGCCGGTATTGGCAAGTATGATTACGGTTCCATCGCCATTCCTGTACAGGATAACCGCAGAACAATCGGGCTTTCCCTTTTGCGTTTTGCAGTTGATGATATACCCAATACGCTTGCCCTGGTAGAACCTGACGGCAGCATCAACTTTAATAATGTGCAAACTTTTTCCTCCGCAGATTATGCTTTCCTTTTATCATTTGCCCAAAATATTTTAGATACAGAAGAGAAAAAAATCAGCTTTGGCGTAAATGCAAAAATCATTCATCGCAAGGTGGGTAAGTTTGCAACAGCCTGGGGTTTTGGAATAGATGCCGGCCTGCAAATGCATGGCGAACGCTGGCATGCAGGTATTGTGGCCCGTGACCTCACCACTACTTTTAATGCCTGGTCGTTTAAATTTACCGAAAAAGAGAAGGAAGTTTTATACTTAACAAATAATGCCATACCGGTAAAGTCAACCGAACTTACAGCACCCCGCCTGGTAATTGGCGGTGGGTATAATTTCAGGATCAGCAATTCTTTAAACCTGCTTGCAGAAACAAATTTGAATGTAACTTTTGATGGTAAACGCAATACAGTAATCAGCAGCAGCCCAATCAGCATTGATCCGGGCATTGGCCTGGAGGCTGCAGTAAAAGAAGTGTTCTTCATCAGGGCGGGGATTACCAATTTTCAACAGGCTTTAGATGATGGCGATACGCTCAATCAAAAAAAAGTATGGATATATCAACCAAGCCTGGGGGCAGGGGTAAAAATAAAAAATGTAATGCTTGATTATGCATTTTCAAATCTCGCCAATCAATCTAATCCGTTGTACACTCATATTATTTCACTTCGTTTCAACCTGGTGAGAAAAGACCAGGATTAACCATTATGAAATTTCAATTATACAGAATAATGAAAAAATTATTACTTCCATTTTTTATATTGTTTTCGCTGGTAACAGAGGCACAGCTTAATAATAGCTGGATCGATTATAGCAAAACCTATTATAAATTCCAGGTGGGTAAAACCGGTTTGTTCCGTTTGGGCCAGGCACAATTATCAACCGCTGGTTTAGGTAATGTTGCCGCGGAACAATTTCAGTTGTGGAGAAACGGGCAGGAAGTAAGGATTTATACTTCGGTAGCTACAGGCCCTTTGGGCAGTAGTGATTATGTAGAATTTTATGGCAGAATGAATGATGGTATACCCGATAAACAATTGTACCGAAATCCGGATCACCAGCTTTCAGACAGCTTTAGCCTACATACAGATACTGCCGCTTACTTTTTAACGGTAAACCCTCAAGGGGGAAATTTGCGTTATACCAATACTTTAAATAATATAGCAGGTAATACACTACCAGCCGAACTGTATTTTATGCGCCGGGTAGAGCAACCTTTTAAGCAACAATTCAACCGTGGTAATTTTAACGTAGTTGGAGAGTATGTGTTTTCATCTTCTTACGAAGCAGGGGAGGGATGGGCAAGTAATGACGTTGCGCCTTGTTGTGCGCTGTCAAAGCTTTTTACCGGTCTTAATGTTTATACTGCCGGCCCGGCAAATAGCCTTTCTTTGTTTATTTCAGCTTTTGGTAATGCTTTATATACCAGGAACCTGCGGGTGAAAATGTATAATACGGTGGTATTGGATACCCCAATGAATTACCTGACCATCGTAAAAAAACAGGTTAATAATTTACCGCTGAGCTATCTGCCAAGCCCTGATAATTTAGTGATTTCCATGGCAAGTACTTCAACTGTAGCAAACGACAGGATAGTGGTGGGGACTGTGGGAATTATTTATCCTGCGAAATTTAATTTTAATAATTTAAAGAATTTTAGTTTTGATTTAAAAGCTGCACCTGCAGGCAATTTTTTGGTTATTGATAACTTCAATACAAGTGGGTTGCAGCCTATACTTTATAGCCTGAATGATGGCAACCGATACCTGGGTGATATTTCTGTGGCTGGCAAAGTGAGGTTTGCCTTGCCCCCTTCAACAGATGCCACAAGGAAATTTATTTTAATAAGCCAGGAAGCTGCAAGTATTAATACAGTTACAACTTTTACACCCCGTACATTTATAAATTATAACCTGGTAGCTAACCAGGGAGATTACCTGATTATCAGCCATACAGATTTGTTTAATGATGGAAATGGTAATAACTGGGTAGATCAATACCGTGCATACAGGGCCACCGCACCGGGAGGAAATTTTGTGGCAAAAATAATTCCTATTGATGACCTGGTTGATCAGTTTGCTTTTGGTATTAAAAAACATCCGGCTTCAGTCCGTGATTTTATTCGCCTGGCAAACCAGCAATTCAGCATTAAACCTAAGTATGTTTTTTTAATCGGCAGGGGCATGTCTTCCCTGGAGTATAAATTAGCCGAAAGTAATCCGTTGAGTGAAAAGTTGAACCTGATACCAACATTTGGATGGCCTGCATCTGATATATTACTTTCTGCCGAACCCGGGCAAACAGTTCCAACAGTGCCGATCGGACGATTGTCGGTGGTGAATGGTTTAGAAGTAAAACATTATCTCGATAAAGTAAAACAGTATGAACAGGCGCAGGCTTCCGGCAGTCAAACCGTGGCTGATAAAGCCTGGATGAAAAATATCATTCATGCCGCAGGTGGCAGGGATAGTGCCGAGAATTCGTTGTTTACTTATTACCTCAATATTTATGGTGCCATTGCTAAAGATTCAGCAATGGGTGCCCATGTAGAAACATTTCAAAAAGAATCTGCAGCAGCAGTGGTACAGGCAAATGGCGAAAGAATAGAGCAATTGATTAATGAGGGCACAAATATTATTGGATATTTTGGGCACTCCTCTGCCAACACACTTGCCTTTAATTTGAATGCACCCGATAACTATACCAATATTGGTAAATATCCATTTTTCAATGTAAGTGGGTGCAGTGCCGGTAACAACTATATTTTTGACGCAGCAAGGTTAACCGGTAATACTTCTTTATCCGAAAAATGGGTATTGGCAGATCAGCGTGGTAGTATTGGGTTTCTTGCCAGTTCGCATTTAGGCATACCTCCGTTTTTAAATTTTTATAATACTACTTTGTATGATGCCATGGCCAAATCGCTCTATGGCGGTACAATTGGCAACCAGGTAAAACATGTAATACAAACCCTGGGGGGCAATAGCCAGTCACTGGATTATTATACCCGTATCCACCTGGAAGAAATTAACCTGAATGGAGATCCGGCTATTAAGATAAATAGCTTTGCCTTGCCCGATTATGCAATAGAAGACCAGCTTATAAAAGTAACACCCTCTATTATTTCAGTAGCTGATAATAGTTTTAATATAAAAGCAAAACTCATCAACCTCGGTAAAGTAGCAAATGATAGTATAAGGGTAATTGTAAAAAGGCGCTATGCAAACGATACGGTACAGGTTATTTATAATCAGTTAATACCGGGCATACTATATGCAGATTCACTCGATATAACCTTACCCATTAATTCCATTACCGATAAGGGGCTCAACAAATTTACCATTACCATTGATAGCGATAACAAGGTGGTGGAATCGTCTGAAACAAATAATACATTCACCAAGGACATTTTTATATTTGAAGATGAAGTACGGCCTGTATCCCCTTATAATTTTTCAATTGTCAATCAGCAAAATATAAGTTTCTTTGCTTCCACAGCTAACCCGCTAAATGGCGTAAGGCAATACATGATGGAAATTGATACAACCGAATTGTTCAATTCCCCTTTTAAAAAACAATATAACAATAGTGGAATAGGAGGGGTAACACAGTTTACGCCTTCCAATATTTCATTCCAGGACAGTACGGTTTATTATTGGAGAACTTCAATGGTTCCGTTAAATAACGGCCAGCAAATCTGGAACAGTTTTTCATTTATTTACCTGCCTAATAGCAGTACCGGTTTCAACCAGTCGCATTATTATCAACATCTTAAAAGTGCATATAGCAATACCATTACTTTGGATGCAGACAGGGTTTTCAGGTTTCGTGAAACTCCACATACGTTGCTAATAAGAACTGGTTTGCACCCGTATTTTAATTTCGACAGGATCAATGTAACGCTCGACTTTGACCAGATAGAGGAATATGGTTGTGTTTATGGCTCATTGCAGTTTCTGGTATATGATACCGTTACTTTGCAACCCTGGAAAAACTTTAACAGCCCCGGTCCTACTGGCCCTGTAGGGCGGTACGGAAGTTCGCCAATATGTGTTGCGAAGCCTGATGGTACAAGAAATATTTTTGAATTTTCTTATACTACCCTTTCAGGGCGAAAAAGTGCAATGGATTTTATTGATCAAATTCCTGCCGGGATGTATGTCTCAATTACAAATCTTGGAAGAAAATCTATACCATCTGACATAACGCAATGGCAGGCAGACCAGGCTTCATTAGGGGCAGGTAATTCATTGTATCATAAGCTTAAAGCAATTGGCTTTTCTAAAATTGACAGCTTTACCAGCAACCTTCCTTTCTTATATTTTTTCAAAAAGGGAACACCGTCATATCCATCAAGGCAGGTGATTGGGGCAAATGAAACATCTTACATTTCAGAATCGATCCCATTAATTTCACGTTTCAATTCCGGTACAATAGAGTCGCCAAAGTTTGGCCCTGCAAAAAAATGGACAGCACTGCATTGGAATAGTAAAGCATTAGAAGCAGCAGCAGGTGATACTGTAAAGATTGAAGTATATGGTATCCGGTTAAACGGAAATGCAAGCCTGCTTGCAACAGTTGCTCCTGCTACAGATACTTCCCTTGCATTTGTTGACCCTGTAATTTATCCGTACATACAATTGAAAATGAAAAATTCGGATGTGAAATTTGCAACCGCTAATCAATTAAATTACTGGAGGATAAATGCAGATTATGTACCTGAAGGAGTTGTGGCCCCTAATATTGTATTTACCATGAAGGATACGGTTGACCAGGGTGATAAGATTGCTTTTTCGCTGGCATTTAAAAACATCAGCCCTGTTGCATTCGACAGTCTTAAAATCAAGATCATTATTACAGACCGCAATAACACACCACACCTCATAAGTTTACCAAGGAGAAAAGCGTTGATATCCGGCGATACGGTGGTAGTAAGTTATACAATTGATACAAAAGATTACCCGGGGGTTAATACGCTGTATGTAATGTTTAACCCTGATAATGATCAGCCCGAACAATACCTGTCAAACAATTTCCTTTTTAAAGATTTCTTTGTAAAAGAAGATAAATTCAATCCTTTACTGGATGTTACTTTTGATGGGGTGCATATTTTAAACAGGGATATTGTATCCTCCAAACCACGGATATTAATAAAATTAAAAGATGAAAGCCGTTTTCTTTTATTGAGCGATACAGCACTCTTTACAGTACAGGTGCATTATCCTTCCGATCCGGTTGATGTGTACCGCACTTTTAATTTTGGAAATGATATGCGTTTTAATCCTGCAACACCCGGCAGTGGCGATAACACCGCTTCAATAGATTTCTCGCCTTTCCTTGCAGAAGATGGGGAGTATGAATTAAAGATCTCCGGTAAAGATGTGGTAGGTAACAAAGCCGGGCAAATTGAATACAAAATAACCTTCAATGTGCTAAACACACCGATGATCAGCAATATGCTGAATTACCCTAACCCATTCACCAGTTCAACAGCATTTGTATTTACCATTACAGGTAGCGAAGTGCCACAGAATATACGCATTCAAATACTCACCATCACTGGTAAAATTGTAAGGGAAATCACCAAGGCAGAACTTGGCCCGCTGCATATAGGCCGCAACATCACAGAGTTTAAATGGGATGGCAGCGACATGTACGGACAAAAACTTGCCAATGGGGTTTACCTGTACCGGGTGCTAACCAATTTAAATGGCAAATCGCTCGATAAGTATAAATCTGATGGAGAAAAAACGGATAAATTCTTCAATAAAGGCTATGGTAAAATGTACCTGATGCGATAGTAAAATACTTTTATAAAAAATGAAACGGGTCACTAAAATGTGGCCCGTTTTGTTTTTGTTTTACACAATTTATTTTTTTTCCAGCTAAGATAGCTTTGATGAACATCGTTGTGTCACTCACTTGTACGATATACCAATGTGGAGCTTTACCCACATTTTGCCATTACTCAATAGATTTTGTGTTAGCTTAAATCTTTTAAATATTATCTGGTACCTTAAACACAAAGCTTACTTTTATTTACCCTAATATTTTTTTCACCTATTCTCTTTCATGAATAGTTGTTGTACGCAACCGCAAAAAACCTCCAGCTCTTTTTGAAAGCACAGCCCTTACTTCTGCAGCGAGGGATAAGGCAATTTCTTCCGGGGTTACGGCCCCAATATCTAACCCGATGGGTGCATGTATCCGGCTAAAATCATCGGTGAAAATTAGTGTGCCTTCTTCACCTAATTCACGCCATATTTTTTCAGATCGTTCCCTTGGCCCAAGCATGCCTATATAACCCGAACGGGTAGCGATTGCTTTGGGTAAATTGTATTTATCCGTTTTGTAATCATGCGACATTAAAATGATCACGGTATGTGCATCAATAAATAAATCTGAAAACTTTTCGGGGGCCATTACTTCATCTGCGATTGCTGTAAGGGTGGTATTTAACTTTTGGGGGTTGGCTACAATTGTTACCCGCCATCCAATTTCTTTAAACAGCTTGCTGAAGGGATATACATCATACTGGTAGCCCATCATTACTACATTTATTTCAGGCGGAAGTATTTCAAGAAATATTTCTACACCGCTTTCATTCTCAGTAAAAAATTTATAAGGCGCAGATTTATTTTCATTTACTTGCTTATTAATAGCTGTTGAAAGCTGCTCAATAAGTTTTTCATTTTCAAAAAGATGGAGGCTGGCCGCTTCGGAATATTTTATTGTTGCCCCGGTTTTTAAATACTTCCATTCACCCTGCAAACGTGTAATAGTTATTAATATATGCGTTTGCCTGTTTGTCTGCATGCATTGCTTTAAAATTTCAACCGGGTTATTTTTGTCCTTAAAATTTAAAGGTGTAAACAGCACATCAATTATTCCATTGCAACCCAGGCCTACTCCTATCTGGTAAGCGTCCCCCTCGGTAGTATCATAAGTTATTAATGTTGATACTGATTTTGCAATTGCCAGCCTGGCCCGCTTTAGTGCATCGCCTTCCAGGCAGCCACCGCTTATGCCGCCTACCCATGTGCCATCATCCAACACAAGCATCCTTGCGCCAGTGCGGCGATAGGAAGAACCTTCAACTCTTACAACTGTAGCAAGCGCAGCTTGTGTAGTAAAGGTGTCAATACTTTCATAAGCTTTGATGATGGCCTTTATTTCTTTCATATTTTGATTAAATAACTTTTGGGCTAGTGCGGAAATGAATACCTGGTTATCATTTACTGTATAATGTTATAGCATATCAATAGGGGGGTATCCATACTCATTGCACAACCGAAACCTAAGCAATCTTATGTTGTTGCCATAAAATAAAATTACACTTACACCCAAAATATAAAATGTTGGTAACAGCTTTTTAATATTCGTTGGCAGTGCCTGTTTTTGGTTTATCGGTTTTTGCCGGTGGTTTTTTATTTTTATCCCCGGGTTTTATAACCGGTACAGGCGTTGTAAGGTTTAGTTTTTTATCATCTGTTTTTACGGCAGGAGGTAGCAAAAGTTTTGGGTCTTTTTTATCACCAGGCTTATCCGCCGGTGGTGTAGATTCTTTTGCCTTTCCCTTATTACTGGTGTCTGGCTTTACTGGAGCAAAATCGCTTTCTACAGGCACTTCAGGTGTTTGATCGATCAATGGCTCGTCTGTAAAATCTGTGGCATCTCCATTGCCCTGGTCATTGTTTTCATCACCCTGAGTTACAAGATTATTAAAATTATTTGCATCGGCATAAATAGGATCGTTTACCATTTCTGCAGGCTCTTCAAACTCAAGTACCCTTCCGTAAGGCAAACTTTTATCTGCATAAACTTTTTTCATAAAATAGCCCCATTTAGGCAGCGCCATTTCATTACCACCACTTGTACCGGCATATATCCTGATAAAAGGATCATCGCAACCTACCCAGGTACCTGCAAGTAATTCCGGGGTATAGCCCATAAACCATCCATCGGTATTATCATTGGTTGTACCGGTTTTACCAGCCTTTTGTGCAGGTATATCATAGTTGTTTAGTGAGCGGCCCGTACCAATTTGTACAACACCCTGCATCAATTTTACCATAGTAAATGCATCCTGTTCATTGATAAGTTGTTTGCTGTTAATTTGGGTAAAATCTTCGAGCAGGTTACCATTTTTATCCTCTACCCGGCTGATGAAAACCGGCTCGGTGTTAAAGCCTTTATTCGGGAAAATGGTATATGCCTGGAGCATTTGCAATAGCGGTATTTCTGCTGCACCCAATGCAATAGATGCATAAGGGGGCAGTGGAGCGGTAATGCCAACGCTTTTTGAGAACTCTATAATTCTGTTTACACCTAATAAATTGGTCATTCTTACAGATGCAGTATTTTTTGAATAGGCAAGGCAATTGGCTAGTGTACCGCCACCGCCGTTAAATGTTCTTACTTCTTTTCCATACTGCACCGGGCCACCCGGTATAATAGTGGATGGGGTGTAGCCTGCATCCTGCACGGCTAATGCATAAATAAGTGGCTTTATGGTGGAGCCTACCTGCCTGCTTGCAGTTACGTGGTCGTATTTAAACCATTTAAAATCGATACCGCCAACCCAGCATTTTACTTCGCCTGTTTTTGGGTCCATTGCTACAAAAGAGGTTTGCAATAGTTGCTTATGGTATTTGATGGAATCACGTGGTGTCATTACTGTATCTAATTCACGTTTGATATTCCATGCAAAAACTTTCATTTTTACCGGCTTCAAAAATGATTTCTTAATGTCCTCGGGCTTTATATCATCCTCTGCCATTGTTTTCCACCGTTCGCTGCTTTTCATGGCGTTTTCAATGATATTTTCACGGGCCTTCCACATTCTGTCGCCATTGGTTCTTAATAAGCTGTTCAGTTTTTTTTGAATTACCGGCATGTGCTGTACTACGGATTCTTCAGCATACTGTTGCATTTTGGAATTGATGGTGGTGTAGATTTTTAGGCCTCCCCGGTACAGATCATAATTTTCACCCGTTTTTGGATTTTGATGTGCCTTGCACCATACTTTCATTTTCTCCGCCAAGGCCATGCGGAAGTAAGGGGCAATCCCAACATTATCATCTACCTTTTTATAATTGGTAATAAGTGGCTTTGATTTTAATTTGGCGGCCTGTGCTTCGGTTAAATATTGTTGCTTACATTCTACCATACGATCAATAACGGTATTACGCCTGTTAAGTGCTAACACAGGATGACGTATGGGCTCATAAATAAATCCTTTTAACATACCAACCAGTACTGCAGCTTCTTCTATTTTTAGATCAGCCGGTTCTTTTTGAAAATATGTTCTGGAGGCATTGCGTATGCCATAATTATTGCCCCAGGGAGCCCTGTTAAGATAGAGGGTAATGATTTCTTCTTTGGTAAAATTCCGTTCCAGCTTTACGGCAATAATCCACTCTTTCATTTTTTCGATACCCCGCTTAAATACATTGCCCCGGCCCTGGCCGAGCATCATCTTTGCCAACTGCTGTGTAATGGGGCTGCCACCACCTGCTGTACCTAATTTTACTACAGCCCTGGCAACTGCTCTTGCATCAATGCCGGAATGGTCATAAAAATTCTGGTCTTCTGTTGCAATAAGGGCCTGAATGATATTGGGAGAAATTTCATTGTACTTTATTTCGCTGCGGTTCTCTGAATAATATTTTCCCATTAATATTCCATCGCTGGTATATACTTCACTTGCAAGGTCTGCTTCCGGATTTTCGAGATCAGTTAATGAAGGCATTTTTCCAAACAAGCCAAAGTTGGCCAATGTAAATATTAATACAATCAGTATGAGGCCGCCAAAAAATACCCTCCATAAAATATGCACTGATTTCTTCATGGTGTATTGTGGTTTTTTACTTTTCATGGTTCAGAAGGGGGCTTATCTATTAAAAAAATTATGCTGTTGATGTTGAAAATATAATGTGGGAAAAGTTCCACATTGGTATATAGTACAAGAGTGCGACGCAACGATGTTTAATTGAAAAACAAAGGATGGGTACCCACAAAAAATATAGTTAGTTAACTGTCATTCATTATTTAAAACTGGCCCGGAAAAGCTTTATTAAGTACTCCTATATAACCGGGTATATCTTTATTGGTTTTTAATAATTGTAAATTTTCATCGTTCACTAACAGGAAGGAATATTTATTAGCTGGCAACCACGAAACCTCCACTGGTGCTGCTTTTTTTAACTTCTGCAAAAACTGTAATGCTGCTGGTGCATTGGGAAACGAAGCGAAAACCAACAGTGAACGATCCTTGTCAAGCGCATCTTTTGCAAGTGCAATACCCTGGCCCCGATAGCTTTCATTGAGATAGCGGTCGAAGGCGTTTTTAGATTCATTTACGTAGGTGCCATCTACTTTATCCAGCACCATTATAACATTGTGGGGTAATTCTGTATCTAAAATAAATGGACCGTTTACAAATAAAAAGGCCGCCTTTTTAACACTGTCAACCATCGTTGGCATTACGGGTGTTATCAATGTTTTTGTTGTGTCTTTTTTTACTGGCTGTTCTATTGTTTTTAAAGCATCTTTTATTAGAACAGCCGACGGTGCTTTTGTATTGGTATCAATTGCATTCACCGGTGATTTAATAAGGTTTGAGTCATTTCTTATTACTTCGGGTGTGTCGTCTATTTTTACGATTTCATCATCCTTTGCACGGGTTATTTCCAACTTTGTAAGATAATCCTCTATCTCCTTTCTTCTCTTCAACACATCAATCATGCGCTCTGCTTTTGGGGTAAGATTGGATGAGGGGTACAAAGCAATGATATTATTTAAAACATCTATTGCTACACTATCCTGCCGCTGTTTGATATGATACACTGCTTCGATATATAACAATTGGGGGCTCCAGTAATTGTTGCCATAAATACTATCTGCAATTTTTTTATCTGCAAATGCCTTGTCAAAATTTCCTTCGATAAACAAATTATAGATGTCGGCATATCGATTTGTGCCGGCTACATTTTGTGCGTTGGGCTTGGCTGCTTCAGGGTTATTAACCAGCGATGTGGCACGGCTTGCAGCAAAATTTTTATTAAGCAAATTTTTGTAATAAGCAGCTTTGTCTTGATCCCCAAGTTTATTGTAACAATAATAAAGGCCAAGGTATAATTCGCCATTGTACAACGAATCGGGGAAGCGTTGCAACGATTGATGGTAAGTGATAATGGCTTGTTCATAATCTTCCAGTTCATTCTGGTACAGTTTTGCCAACTCAAATAAATTAACCGCTACCAGGGTATTGCTTTCACTTAATTTTTCAGTTGTTAAAGGCAAGCCAGCCATTAATCCTTCGTAACTAATATCTGTTGGTTGTACAATTTCTCCGCCATTAGCATCGCCGGATAATTTTTCTTTTGCAAGGGTTGGGTCTGCTGGCTTATCCAAATCATCCAAACCAATATTATTATCGCCTATACCACCATCATCTGTCTTTACAGTTTTTGCATTATTGCCCTCTTTTCTACGCCAGTTATCTGCATTTTTTCGTGCGGTCCACTTTCTTTTAAACTCACTGTAGCCTTTGGATTTTAAAGCACTATTGTAGAAATACCATTCTCCCTTACTATTTGCTGCAAACAAATCAACAGGCGCATCTTTTTTGTTGTTGAAATCTACAGGGCTAAAACCCTCCACATTGGTATCAGATTCTTTTAACCCCTGCGCCTTGCGCAAACGCTTTACCATTTTTTTTATAAACTGTTCCCTGTCTGCCGCAGGCATGGCAGCAATCAGTTGCAAACTGTCTTCTCTTTCTATGATTATAATTTTCTCAACAATTTTAACCAGGGCATTTCTTCTTTCCTGTATGCTTTCGAGCCGGTCATTTAATGTAGTATCACCTGTTTGTAAACTGTCATAGTAAGCGTATGAAAGTTTGTATTGCCTGCGGTTATAAGCAATATCTGCCAGTTGTAAAAAAGCTTTGTTTTTATAACTCACATTTGCTTCATTGAATTCTATACTTTTAGCGAAATATCCAACAGCAGCATTGGTATCCGGCTTCTGCATTGCAAGGTCACCGGCAGAATAATAAATGATATCCCGGTAAGTTTCAAACTTATCTTTCCTGGCCATTTTCACCAATGTATTGATGCTGTTATCGAGTTCTTCCGGGTTGGTGCCCTTCATCATTTTAGCATTGTTCAGCCGGGCATATATATCCATCAAAGCATCTACAGTATGTACAGAAACTTTTTCGTAATATTTTGTTGCCTGATCGTATTGGTGGGTAATTTCATACAACTGGGCCAATAAATATTCTGACCGGGACATATCCTGTTTGGTATCTGCATTGCTCAAAGCTTTTTCAAGATATGCTGCTGCACTGTCATAAATATTTTGTTTGTAAAACCAATAGGCATATACATCATCAAGGTCATTTCGTAGCCGGGCAGGTAAATTCGGGTCGTATTGCAAGGTGCTGATGAGCCCTGCTGATTCGCCCATTTCATCCTGTTCAATCAGGCAGCGTACCATCCAGATAAGTGCATCATTTCTGCTGGGCGGCAGGGCTGTTGTTTTTTGTAAAATATTCTGCTTTTCTTTATTGGCAATGCTAAGGAAATTGCTACTGGCGGCATCACCGGTGCCAATTACCCTGTTATCATCTTCATTTTTTTTACGGGGAAAAAGGTTGTAGTTAATAAACTGGAAAGTAGCGGCAGCAGAATCAAAATCTTTCCGAAAGTAAAATGCCTTACCCATTAAAAGGTACATATTATCAATCCAGTCGTTCCGCAGATCATGTAATAAAATACCGGCGGTGGCTTTGTAAATTATAGAATCAAGTTCTGTTTTTTGGCTGGCAGTATTATCAAGTGTGTAAGGATAATAACTTAACAGTTTTGCATAATCATCTTTTTGAGCAGCCTTTGCACGTTCTATAACAGCGTTTATTTTATTTTTGGCATTGTAATAGTAGTTGTAATGCGTATAATTGTTTTGAAAAAAATGACGGATTACTGTAAATTTTTTATCAGCCATTTTTTCAGAACCTAACTTTCTGTTCTCAAATTTTTCAGGTTTTTTTTCTTTCCCCAACAGGTCAATCGTCCAGGTAGGTTGGGCAATTGTACGGTTCGAAAAAGCACAAAGTACAGTTATGATTATGGCCGTTAAATAAATCCTTTGGGTCATGAAAATTATGATTAAAATAAAGCGGTTAAATATCGGACATTTTTAGGAATTAGTGGGGATTATGCAGTAAGGTTTCATATTTTTAACATCCAATAAAAAGGAATTATGGGCAAATTAGATGCCAACAGCACACTAAAACGTTTACGAAATCGTTACCGTCTTGTAGTAATGAATGAGGATACCTATGAGGAGGTAGTAAAATTCAGGCTTAGCAGGTTGAGTGTGTATATTGTTTTGAGCAGCATTTTTGTATTGCTCACTGTATTAACGGTTGCCCTGATAGTTTTTACCCCGATAAAATATTATCTGCCAGGTGTTGGTTATGGTGATGCAAGACAGGTAAAAGAATTTCGCCAGCTTAAAATACGTACCGACTCAATGGAAAATGCATTAAAATATAAACAGCAATATTTTGAAGACCTGAAAAAAGTGTTGCAGGGAAAAGTACCGGTTTTAGATACAAATAAACTGAACTTGCCCAAGGCTGAAAATACAACAGAATAATACCGTAGATTTATATATTCCTTTTTTCAAACCTATAGTTATAACCTAAAATTTCAACCTATGTTTAATTCAAAATCAAAATCATCCCACAAGCCATTGTCCACCAGCAGTACTACCATCATTGGCGCAGGCACTGTAATAAATGGAAATATCGAAAGCGAAGGAGATATTCGTATTGATGGGTTATTGAATGGAAATTTATTGGCAAAATCTAAAATTTTTATAGGTCCCGAAGGTGGAGTAGAAGGTGATATAGTTGCCAGGCAGGCTGATGTATTGGGTAAGGTAACCGGCAAGGTAAAAATTACAGAATTACTTCAGTTAATGGGAAAATGCGATGTGCAGGGAGATATCTTTGCTGGCAAATTGCAGGTAGAGCCCTCAGCAAGTTTTAATGGTTGCTGCCATACAGGCGCAAGTGTGGTTGAGTTAAATAAAGATTTGGGTAATGTTGTCAATCAGTAATCTTAAAATATCTTTGCGGGCATAATGAATGCTCAAAAAAAAATTATTGTACCGCTGATTGCTTTATTTATAGTATTCAGCGGTTCTCTTATTGCAATAAAACCACTCCTCGGTAAATGGGGCATCGACTACAATGTGCTGGTAATAGCCAATATTTTGTTCTTTCTCATTAGCCTCCTCGCTTTTTTTATGCAAAAAAAAGCACTCAATAATCCCAATCCAAACGTATTTGTAAGAAGTGTAATGGGTGGTATGCTTATAAAAATGTTTGTATGCATTGCAGCCGTTATTATTTACAGGCTTGCGGCCGGAAACCAGGTTAGCAAAATTTCTGTTTTTGCCGCTATGTTTTTATACCTGATTTACCTCGGTGTAGAGGTAGCCATCATAACAAAACTGAATAAACAGAAAAATGCCTAAGCAGGAAGCGCCTTTACACCAGCTAAAGCAATACCTGCCCGAAGGGAGCTTTGATGAAGTTGCACACTATCTCCAACATTATAAAGTACAACTTACTATTACCCGTGAACGAAAAAGTGTTCTGGGAGATTATAGAAATTCCCACGCTGATAAAAACCACCGTATTAGCGTAAATGGCAATCTCAATGTGTATGCCTTCCTCATTACCTTGCTACACGAGCTTGCACACCTTTTTACTTATGAACGCTATGGCCATCGTGTACAGGCGCATGGGCAGGAGTGGAAAAATGAATTTAGTAAAGTGCTTGCCCGGTTTTTATTGAAAAAAATCTTCCCTGCCGATATCCAAAAAACATTATTAAAAACACTTCAAAACCCTGCTGCAAGTTCCTGTGCCGATACAGCTTTGTTAAGGGTATTGCACCAGTACGATGAAAAAAAAGAAGGTGTTAGTTTAATAGAAGCCTTACCAACCGGCACTGTATTTACCATTAAAGGCGGCAGGCAATTCAGGAAAGAAGAAAAAGTGCGGAAGCGTTTTAAATGCGTGGAAATA
>JANMVB010000621.1:0-1974 GCA_031392305.1 Ferruginibacter sp. | reverse complement strand
AGATATTTCCGGCAAAGCACTCAACGAATTTGGTATGGAGGTGGATACCATAAAAGGAAATGTGGAAACAATGGAATCTATCATGTTGATGTATCACCCGGTATTGCAGGAGTCTTTTCGCCAGTCGATAAAAGGGGCTTTAAGAAGTACCCTTCAATTGGTAGCAAGCAAGCAAATATTAAAAAGCCTCTACTTTGCTTTAAATGAAAAACAACTTCCTCAAAGTCTTGAAAATGATATCCTCAACAATGAAATAGGGATCAAGGAAATCCCTGTTTCAAGAGATGGCAGCAGAAAAATCCCCAACTCCACGCAACATAATATTCCCGCCTGGACCATCTTTGCTATGTTCTTTGTAGTAATCTCATTGGGCAGCAGTGTGGTGAAGGAAAAACTAAACGGCAGTTTTGTACGGTTAAAAACTTTGCCTACCAATTATATGGTGGCGCTTCTATCAAAACAGATTACTTATCTTTTTGTTACGCTTGCACAGGCGGCGGTAATTTTTTCCATAGGCATTTGGTTATTTCCGCAGATGGGGTTGCCAAAACTTGAATTGCCGGGTGACCTTACCGGCCTGGTTATTGTTTCGCTTATTTGTGGATGGTGTGCTGTAAGCTATGCTATTTGTATTGGCGTATTTGCACAAACACAAGAGCAGGCAAATGGTATCGGGGCCATATCAATTGTATTACTGGCTGCCATCGGTGGGTTGTTGGTACCAAGCTTTGCCATGCCTGATTCTTTTAAAACAATTATTAAATTTTCGCCCCTGCATTGGTGCCTCGAAGCATTTTATGGCTTGTTCCTTGAGGGAGGAAAACTAAAAGATATTTTGACAAATATTTTACCTTTATTTGTCATTACCGTAATATTACAAGTGATCGCATTGATCGGCCTTAAAACAAAGAACCTCATATAAAATAATGGAAATAACAGCACTTAAGCACCAGCTTAAAACCCAGATTATACAGTTTTTAAATTTATCAGTTACGCCGGAAGAAATTAAAGATGATGAACCTTTATTTGGCGAAGGGCTGGGATTGGATTCAATTGATTCTATAGAGTTGATTGTATTGCTGGGCCGGGAGTATGGCATTACCATACAAGACCCAAAAGAAGGCCGCAAAATTTTGGTCGATATCAATACCATGGCAGAATATATTACACAAAACAGAACAAAATAAATCAATATAATTGGGCAGGATTTTTATTAGTGGCATGGGGGTAATAAGTGCTGTGGGAAAAAACGTGGCAGAAAACCATGCGTCGTTATTAACAGGTAAATGCGGTATTAGTCCCATGCAATTAATTGATTCAAAATATGCCGGGCAGTTGCCCTGTGGCGAAATTAAAATAACTACCCCGGAACTCACCCAACTACTCAATGCCAATGAACCCGGCATTACCCGTACTACTTTACTTGCCTTACATGCATTTGATGAAGCAATAAAAAATGCAGGCCTTACCAGCGAACAAATTTGTGATAACGGCACAGCATTGATAAGCAGCAGTACGGTAGGCGGCATGTGCCTTACGGATGAATTGTACAGCGATGCTCAGCAAACCGGTCATGGCTCTCCGTATCTTTCTTCTTATGATTGCTCTTCTGTTGCCATGTATTTACAGGAGCGTTACAAAATGAATGGGTTAATCAATACCATCAATACTGCCTGCTCCTCATCTGCTAATGCTATTATGTATGGTGCCCGCCTTATAAAAAGTGGCCGGGCACAAAGGGCCATTGTGGGTGGTGTAGATTGCCTTGCAAAATTTACCATCAACGGGTTTAATGCCCTACATATATTATCAGCAGCAACCTGCACACCGTTTGATGCAGACCGTAAGGGTTTAAACCTTGGTGAAGGCGCAGCATTTCTTGTATTGGAGAAAGAAGAAGACCTTGGTAACAGGAAGGCTTATGCACAACTAACCGGCTATTGCAATTCAAATGATGCTTACCATCCTTCCTCA
>JANMVB010000590.1:0-1794 GCA_031392305.1 Ferruginibacter sp. | reverse complement strand
TAATTTATCTATTTATGGGTGTAAAGGTATACGCTCAAAGTTAATCCCCTACATATTTTAATTAACAAGTTTTCCATGGAAAAAAGCTGGTTTTTAGTTTTGGTACGGTAATTGTAAATCTCAGCCAAAAGAGTTAATTTCAAACTTATAATACTGTACTCATGAAAAAATTATTACCCTTTATTGTTATGGCTGCGATTGTTATGACTTTTGTGGCAACAGGATGTAAAAAGAAAACTCCTGCACATGGTGGATAAGTAATTGCCATTTTTTTGTTTCAATCCCCCAGTTCACCAACATCAAAATTATTACCAGCCAAAACTTCCAGTTGAGCCAGCTATTCATAATCTGATGCCACCTGAGCGAAAGATCGGGCTGACGACTGATTTGACTATATAAACTCCAGGAAAGAATTATAAATAACAGGGGGCCAAAAAGATAGTTGATTAATATTTTGAGCGTTTTGTTCAAACAGGCAATATTTTTTCCATAGTTCATTAAAAGAAATATGAAAAAAGATTAGGTTTTATATTGTTATAAAAAATTTCATCATCAGGCTCCCTATGCAATCATCATTCCAATCACAATTATAATAACGCAATAACTATCACTTATATTCAATTGCAAAGCATACCAACATATCATTTCAATAAATTAAAGTAGGTTTACATCCACAATTACACACTAAATATCCAGCTTAAGCATCATCAAAAATACACTTACCTGATTGCAAAAGAAATCAAAAATCATTTTAGGCATCGATCCCGGCACAGTTGTAATGGGTTACGGCCTTATCGAAATAAATGGCAGCAGTATAAAATTGCTCGAAATGGATATCCTAAAGCCCGGCAAAGTAGATGACCCTTACAGAAAACTCCAGCTAATATATAACACGGTAAGTGGCCTCATCATTAAATACAAGCCGGATGTATTTGCTATTGAAGCACCCTTTTTTGGAAAAAACGTACAGAGTATGCTCAAGTTGGGCAGGGCTCAAGGTGTAGCCATTGCAGCAGCCATGCGCCATGGCCTGGATGTTACAGAGTACTCGCCAAAAAAAGTTAAGCAATCGGTTACCGGCAATGGAAATGCCAGCAAAGAACAGGTATTAAAAATGTTGCAGCGGTTATTAAACTTTAAAGATGATCCAAAATATTTTGACGCTTCAGATGCACTCGCCGTAGCTGTTTGTCATTATTTCCAGGAAAATACGTTGCTTGCTTCCACCGGTAGTAAAGTAAATGGATGGGATGATTTTTTAAAAAAGAATCCGTCAAGATTAAAGAAATAAATGCTTATGGTACGGGCTGTGAAGCAATGAGCAGCATCGTTGTGTCACTCACTTGTACGTCATACCAATGTGGAACTTTACCTGCATGATATTAAACTCAGCCGCTGTTGATCTCCTGGCCAACAGCCGAAGTGAGTAGGGGTCGCCGCTATGCCAACCAACAGCCAAAACAAATTCAGAACTCCTTAGCCTTCCTTATAAAATAAAGAATTATTCGAAAATTGAAAGCGCTGCCATATATACAAAAGTACAAGAGGGCGATGCAACAATGCTTATTCAGGGCTCAATTGCCTGGACAAAAAATATAAAAAGTATGGATTTTACCCGCGATAGTGAAGGTCCGCACCCGCGCAAGCGCGTCCGCGCGTTTCCGCAGCAAGTCCTCCTCGTGTGCTTCCATCGCGTCGAAGCGCGCGCGCACGACGTCCATCAGTGTCTTGCCTTCGCGGTGGATCGCGGTGTCCGCGGGCAGCGCCGCATCGACGCGCGCGCGCACCGTGGCC
>JANMVB010000557.1:0-4858 GCA_031392305.1 Ferruginibacter sp. | reverse complement strand
TTTCCACGATGAACTTAGGAGTTTTTATATCAAGCTTGCCCCATGTGATCTTTTCATTTGGAACAGCACCGGAATAAGATCCATAAGATGTTGTTGAATCGGATATTTGACAGAAGTAACTCCAGAAAGGTACATCATGCCATTCAAGATCCTGGTACATCATGGGCACCACACAAATAGGAAAATCGCATGCAATACCACCACCAATCTGGAAAAATCCAACGCCTTTTCCGGCAGAATTATTCCGGTACCAATCTGCCAGCCACACCATATATTCTATGCCGCTTTTCATGGTAGTTGCCTTCAATTGATTTTTGATAATATAGGATGCAAAAATATTTCCCATAGTGCTGTCTTCCCAACCGGGTACCACAATAGGAATATTTTTTTTAGCCGCAGCCAGCATCCAGCTATTCTTTGGATCTATCTCATAGTACTGTTCCAGCACGCCGCTCAGCAACATCTTGTACATATATTCATGCGGAAAATAACGTTCGCCTTTATCATCTGCATCTTTCCATATTTTATGAATATGCTGCTGTAATCTCCTGAAAGCTTCCTCCTCGGGAATGCAGGTATCGGTAACACGGTTGTAATGATTTTCCAGCAGGTCCCACTCTTCCTGTGGGCTAAGGTCGCGGTAGTTGGGCACCCTTTTATAATGGCTGTGCGCCACAAGGTTCATAATATCTTCTTCAAGATTTGCACCGGTACAACTGATGATGGCAACCTTATCCTCCCTGATCATTTCTGCAAGGCTAAGGCCGAGCTCTGCTGTACTCATTGCACCTGCAAGGGTAATCATCATTTTGCCACCTTCGTCTAAATGTGTTACATATCCTTTGGCGGCATCCATCAATGCTGCGGAATTAAAATGGCGGTAATGATGCTCTATAAAATTTGAAACTGGTCCTTTGTTCATGGTATAAGTTTAAGGCTGCAAAAGTAATTTTTTTTAAGTAGCAAAAGCCATGCTTTGGTTGGAGCAATAATGATAAATAGAAAACTTAACCCACAAAATTTAACCGGAAAACTAAAATAGTTATTCCAATACTTTAGCGAAAAAGGTATCTCTATCTTTTAAATATAATGATGTAATTTTTTGAGCCAGGGTTTTGTTCCCTGGTTAAGCTTTAGTGGCGTCGCACTCTTGTACTGTTGTGCATGTGGCAACTTTACTTACGAAGATTTGAAGCTATTAAATATTTAAGGTAAAACTTAGTAGTAATCGCAAGAACTGAAACGACCAATTTGTTTCAATAATTGAAAATGAAATAACTAACCGTGACCAATATAATATTGATTGCGCTGTTGATTTAGCAGAAAGGAAATTTCCCCAAAAAATTCAGTTGTGCTTCTAAATAAGGTTGTCTGCAGTTTGCAGCGTGGCATCTGTTTTATGAAGTGGGGCTTTTAGTTTTTTACCATCTAAATATGGCTGGTAATACTCTTTATAAAATTGCTTTTTAAAATCTTTGTAGTGGCTTACAGCACCCAGCATGCTCATCAGCTTTATATAATACCAGGCAAGGTCAACCTGGTGAGGTTTAAAACCACTGCGGGCACTTTTAGGAAACAGGTGATGATTGTTGTGCCACTCGCCCGCAACGAATCCCGGCCACAACTGGTTTACAGAATTATCTTTTGTGTTATGGTCAATGCCATGGCGCTGTTTATCTTCTCCCTTGCCGTGGCCCTCATAATTGAATGTACGCACACCAACTGCCCAAAAACCGGCAGCACCAAACAGGCTGCAAGCCAATGCATGGCCGCCTAAAAGGTAAAAGGCAGCATACCAGAATGCCCAGTTGAGCAGCCACGACATTACTGCCCCTAATGGATTTACATAAGAACCCCAGCGGAGGTATTGTTTATAAGTATTGCCCTTTACGCCAGTGTGTTTCATCAAAAGCTTTACCCTGTTGTAATCAGCCTCAGACATATTTTTTGCAATTGGCTGGTGATTGACATCAGCTAAAAAACAATATAGAAAACCGGCATTGGCATTATAGGGGTCACCGGGCTGATCAGATTTTGAATGATGTACATGGTGGGATATCACATATATTTCTTCGGGTATTACATTGATAGTGAGATTTTGTGTAAAGAAGCGCCAGAATTTATTACGAAATGTATAGGCGCCATGTGTGCAATAGCGATGATGCCAGATGGTGCCATGCGTACCCATAATGATCATGCTGTAAGTAAAGGCAGCCAACACTGTCCAGATATTTAAATAATTAAACAGGAATATAAAGAAGAATGGAATAAGGCAAAATACTTTTAGCCAGCTAAAAAAAGGCAACCAGTTTGTGGTGTCCTTAAACACATTTAACCTCGAAAAAAATTCTTTGAAAATTTGCTTTGGAGTTGGTTTAATCAAATTACCCTTTTCATCTTTCCAGCCGTAGGTGGGAGGCTGTAATACATTATCTAAAAATGGCATGCTGCTGGATTTTAAAGTAAAAACCTAAATTATTTTTTGTAAGGTAAGCAAAATGTATGAGTGTTGTGGGCAGCAGACAGAGAAACCTACCCTTAAGCAAGCGATTAAAGCAACCAAAGCTTACTGAGAAATATTTTTAGTAACTATTCTACAACGATACAATTACCAACGCACAAAAAACCCACCATAAAAGTGGGTTAAGAGATTTTGGCAAGTGAGTGTTTTTATCCTTTTTTATATTTTTTTTCTACTATTAAACTTCCGTTAGTAAGGCATTTTAATTTTAATGCCTGCTTTTCGTTGCGAATGGTAAGATAATAAGCTGTTTCACCATCATAAGATAATTCAAGTGCTTTACTGGAAATGCTATAACCTTCGTATTTCTTTGCTATTGCAAGCGAAACACTTAATGGTAACATACCCGTTTCCACAAATCTTGAAGTGCCTACCAGGTCGCCATCTTCATTGTATGCGGCGTTGATTTCCTTGTTGTTCAACATGAAAGTTGCAAAATAGAAATCACTTGTTTTTTGCCAGTTGATAGCCTGGGCTCCTGTAAAATCCTGGAAGAATGCTGATTTAATTTTTGCATTTACCTGGTCGCCATCTGTTGCGAAGGCGAAGGTGGAGAGCAGCATTATCGCTGCAATAAAAATGGTTACTAACTTTTTCATAACTATACTTTTTTTGGTTAAATGATGACTGCCTCATGACTGGCAGTTTATTATGTATCAAAGATATATTCACCACTACCTGTATACAAGCAGTACTTGATAAATGCAAAACGAATTTTGATAAAAGAGATAAACGGTAAACGTTTTTACTGACGTTCATCAAATAGCATCCTGCAATCAACGCTGGCAATGGTTTGCATTTCTTTCTTAAAAAAAATATAAAAATTGTATTCGTGTTGTTAAATAGTAAAGGTGGTTTACTAATAAGTAAGTGTTTTTTATTTTAGGTTATACAGCAGGAAAAGCAACATTGAAATACCGCTGCTTAATGGCTGCCGGATAGCAACGGAAAGCCCGGTGAGGCCTTGTGCGTTGGCCCGTGCCGTACTTGCAGTGGATAGCCGGTACAACTGATGCCATTATTTATAAATGATGATGGCCCATGAAGCATGCAGGTTATAACTACTACCTTTATAAGGAAAGGGTAATACCTATTATAAATTTTTACATGCTTCATCTATGAATTATTTAGCCCATGCTTATCTCTCTTTTAATGAACCCGGAATACTTACGGGCAATATGATCAGTGATTTTGTAAAAGGAAAAAAGAAATTCGATTATCCGCAGGCCATTCAAAAAGGCATTACACTCCACCGTGCCATTGATGAATTTACTGATACGCATGAGGTTACTCACCGGGCAAAGGTTTATTTTAAAAGTGCTTACCGGTTATATGCCGGGGCTTTTGTAGATGTAGTGTATGACCATTTTTTAGCCAATGATAAAAACCAGTTTATTGATGAAGCTTACCTGCAATCATTTTGCCAGGCAACGTATAGCACTTTAGAAGAAAACACTGTTGCCCTGCCCATAATTTTTCAACAAATGTTTCCTTATATGAAGCAGCAAAACTGGCTATATAATTACCGGCTTAAAGAAGGGATGGAAAAAAGTTTTGGTGGCCTTGTAAGGAGGGCTGCTTATTTATCTGAATCAGCTACGGCATTTAATATTTTTAATGAATATTATGATGAGCTGTCTGGTTGTTATGATGACTTCTTTCCTGCCCTTAAAGATTTTGCCAATGTTCAGTTGAAGCAGCTTAATAATTGCTGATTCGTTTTATATTTGCTTCAATTAAAATACAATTCATATATGAAGAAATTTTCTGTAGCGCTTTTTTTAACCTTGTGTGGTTTGTTGGTTAAGGGGCAAACAAAACTGCCCCCGGTAGATAAATCACCTATGGATATGAGCTATTACCCAAATGGGTATCCGGTTTTAAAAATTCAGGATAAAATTACTGAGCCATTGATAGCTAGGGTAATTTACAGCAGGCCTCAAAAAAATGGCAGGTCTATTTTTGGTGAGTTACTGGAATATGGAAAAGTGTGGCGGCTTGGTGCAAATGAAGCTTCAGAAATTGAGTTTTTTCAAAATGTGAAAATTGGAAATACAAGGATAAAAAAAGGGCGCTACACCATTTACTGCATCCCCTATCCTGATAAATGGACTATCATAATAAATAAGGATACAGATTCGTGGGGCAGTTTTAAATACGACGAATTGAAAGATATTATACGCACCGATGTGGTGGTTCAAAAACAATCTGACAATTTAGAATCTTTTGTGATGGCCTTTGAAAAAACCCCTGCAGGTGCCAGCCTGATTATTGCATGGGACAGCTTGAAAATAAGTTTACCTTTTAATTATTAAAACTATTTTACTTTTTTGATCC
>JANMVB010000555.1:0-7598 GCA_031392305.1 Ferruginibacter sp. | reverse complement strand
AACACCCGCCTACATTACTTATTACCGCAACCAGCTAAAAGAATTGTTTACCCAATATGGCCCCGTATTTGAAATGTGGTTTGATGGGGCCAATGGTGGTGATGGTTACTTTGGCGGTGCAAAAGAATAAAGAACCATCAACGGCGCCACTTATTACGACTGGCCAACTACCTTAAACCTGGTGAGGAAAATGGAACCCAACATTTTATTTTTTAGTGATGCCGGTCCCGGTGTACGCTGGGTAGGTAATGAAAATGGCATAGCAGGAGAAACCAACTGGAACACCCTTAACACGGATAGTATCTATGCAGGTAAACCTGGTATTGAAGATTTACTTTCTACCGGGGCTGAAGATGGTAAAAAATGGGTACCTGCCGAAGTAGATGTCTCTATCAGGCCGGGTTGGTTTTATCATGCAAAGGAAGATGAACAGGTAAAATCCCCGGAAAAATTATTTGAAATTTATATCAGTTCTGTTGGGCGGGGTTCTACATTATTACTCAATGTCCCTCCGGACAGGACCGGCCAGTTTCACGCCAATGATGTTAAGGCATTGTACGGTTTTAAAGCATTACTGAAAAAAGAATTGGGTCACAACCTTGCCCTTAATGCGGTGACAACGGCCAGTAGCTACCGGGGTAAGCAAAAACAATTTGCAGCGCAAAATATTACTGATGGCAATAAAGAAACTTATTGGGCTACCAATGATAATATTACAACAGCAAGCTTTGAAATTAAATTACCCACAGCGACCACGGTGAAGTATATTCTTTTGCAGGAGTATATCAAACTGGGCCAGCGGGTAAAATCATTTACGGTAGAAGTTTGGAAAGATAATGCCTGGCAAAAAGTAGCAGAAGCTACCACCATTGGCCATAAAAGAATAATGCAAATTGAGCCGGTAAAAACGGCTAAAGTAAAAGTATCTGTTACTGATGCAAAAGCATGCCCGGTTATATCAAATATTGAAGTGTATTAGCAGCGCAGGAAGTTGTGATTTGTAAAACAGGTTTTTAGTAAACATGATAAACATCAATGCCTCAAAAAGCATTGGCATATTGTAACAGATAGTTGTAAAATAGACTGCAATTTTTTTCCTATAATTTATTTACCAACCCAACCAATGCCTGTATGGTTGGTGTTATCTTTTCTGATTTATAGGCAAAAACCTGCCGGTACTCAAATTCAGTAAAGCGGCTATTATCATCATTCAGTATTTTCTTTTTTACCGCTCCTTTAATATGAGTGGCGTCCAGCGTAGAAGGTATAAAGGCAATGCCCAGTCCCAGCCCCACCAGGCTTGCCATAAGTTCAAAAGAACTTACCTGCTGAATAATTTTGCCGTCACGGTTAATGCCATTTTTTTTACAGATACTGTCTATAAAATCCAATACAGGAGTGGAGCGCTTTTCCAGTTCAATCCATTTTTCTTTTTTTAGTTGAGACAAATGAACAGAGGGTTGTTTAGCTAACGGATGTTCCTGTGGCAGTAATATATTGAGGTAATTAATTTGATACAATTTAGAATTGAGTTCTTTTGAAAGTAACGGCAGTAAAGTAATACCCAGATCTATAATGTCTTTCAATAATCCTTCCTGTACATCTTTGTATGTGGCAAATTCAACGATCTTAATTTCAATGTCAGGAAATTTTTCAGCGAATAGTTTTATCAGGCCCACCAGGTTATCTCTCGTTACCAATTTGTAGATACCCAGCTTTACCACCCTGTGCTGGGTGCCGATACGCCTTACCGTATCGGTCATTTTTTCAATGGATTGCAATATCCTCCTGGCCTCAGAAACAAAAATAATTCCAGCCTCTGTTAATTCAACTTTCTTATGAAGGTTGCGCCGTGCCCTGGTAAATATTTCAACACCCAAATCTTTTTCCAGCAATTGTATTTGCTGGCTTAATGCAGGCTGAGAAACAAATAGCCGCTTGGCTGCTTTTCCAAAATGCAGTTCTTCTGCAACTGCCACGGTATATTTTAACTGCCGTATTTCCATTTCTGATAAGTAATTCTTATAACGAATATAAGAAATGGATATGAAAATTATGTTGTAGTAGCGGTTATTATTTTGAAATTACATCCATTCATTTTTCTCTCATTTGTGCCACTAACGATTAGGCATGCTACAACTAAATTGCTTTTATATGAAAAAAAGTTTCTTTATTACTATGTCTTTATTGATGTGTTTTTTTCTTTTATTATCATTAGGTTCATTTGCGCAAACGGGTAATATAGCCGGTAAAGTAATTGATAAAGATGGTAAACCTCTTGCAGGCGCTACCGTAAAAATTAAAGGCACTAATAAAACAACCACGACAAATGATCAGGGCAACTACACATTTACTGACGTAGGAAGTAATGGCACATTAATTATCTCTCATGTTGGGTATGCTCCTTATGAAATAAAATATGTTGCCGACAGTAGTGATACAAATGTATCTATGAAAGAATTAGAAAAACAAGAGGATGAAGTGGTAGTTACCGGTGTATTTGATAAGCGGACAAGGATGCAGGCATCTGTGGCCATTTCAACTTTAAGTTCGGCGCAACTCGATAGAATTGTACCCAGTAGTTCTGTTGACTTGCTCAAAAATATGCCAGGCGTTTACGTCAATTCGGCAAGGGGAGAGGTTGGAAGTTCTGTTTATACAAGAGGCCTGAATTACAACGGCGGCTTTTTCTATGTGTCAATGCAGGAAGATGGTTTGCCGGTGATGGGCATTTCGGGCCTTGTAAATCCTGATGCGTTTTTAAGGGCAGATGCTACTATTCAAAAAGTGGAAGTTGTAAGAGGTGGCACGGCTTCTATCTTAGGGCCTAATGCGCCTGGTGGTATATTCAATTATATATCTAAACAGGGAGGGCAAAATTTTGCAGGCGAGGTGCGTACAAGAATTGGCCTGGAAGGAAATGGAAAAAATCTTTATTTAAGAGGCGATTTTAATTTAGGTGGCCCACTAAGTAAAGACAAAACATTGACATACAATATTGGTGGATTTTACCGCAATGCTGAGGGCCCTAAAAATCCTGGTTATAAATTAAGCTATGGCGGAAATATGAAAGCCAATGTGGTTAAAAAATATAAATCGGGTTCATTAAAAGTGTATGCAAAATTACTGGACGACAATACCGCACCTTTTGAATTTACACCAACGATTGATTTTTCAAACCCAAAAACAGCAGGTTCTTTTAATAATACAAGTTCCACTTTAATTCAATCGCTGCAATTTACTATTCCAAAAGCATTAACAGGTTTGGATAGGGACATTAAATACGATACCCGAAAAGGTCAGTCTTATAATGAAGTTGCAGCAGGTTTTAATTGGGAGCAAAAATTAGGTAAGGGCTGGACTTTCAATAATAATTTCAGAGTATCTAAAAAAGATGTCAAAACCCAAACAACGGCGGTGGTATTCCCTTTTCGTGTTGATCAATTTGCTTATTATGCAATTAGCGGCAATGCTGGACGTAGAGGTACTTATGAGTATTATGACCCAAGATCTGGCAAAAGCTATGGAACCGTGCAGGTATTAAATCCAACTTCCCCTGGCCCTCCCCGTGTAATTGCGGGAACTTTGACCTTGCCTGGTAGCGATGTTATGCCCAATTCAGTTTTGTATAATCCTAATCCTTATGGCGAAAATGGTTTTAACGATGTGATCAATCAAGCGACTATTACCAAAAAATTGGCGAAGATGACTTTTACCGGTGGCTTTTACAGTGTTTCAACCAAAGCAACCCGTTTGGCAATTATTCCGGCAGCACAAAGCTTTGCAACAGTTGAAAACCAGCCCAAAACAATAGGCGTTCGCTTTACTAACCTGGCTGGTGTGGTACACCAGCTAACGAATGATAAAGGGCTTATGAATATTGGCGGCGGTGGTGCATACGATAATAAAGCAACAATAAATCAAACGGCTTTTTTCTTAGGGTATAATTGGGATGTAACTTCTAAATTGAATATTGACTGGGGTGTCCGTGCCGAAAATTTCAGGATTAAATCAAGTTTTACTACACCAAACCGGGTATTACCTGATAGCAAACTTGGCGCAGACGGCGATTCTTTGACACTTTACGACAACCGTGTATATACTAAAAACCCCGAAAAAAGTTTCGATAAAAGATTGACTTTTAAAGATATTTTTTCTTTCTCAATGGGGGTAAACTATAAAATCAACGAAAACTTTGCGGTATATGGTCGTTATTCCCAAGGCCGCAAAACACCCGATTTAAGTTATTTTATGGACATTGCGAATCAGCAATTGACATCTGATATTTCAGTAGAAGCACAAGATATTAAAATGGCAGAATTGGGGTTGAAGTTTAAAAACGATAAATTAAATTTGTTTGTAACCCCTTTTTATACGCTGGCTAGCAAAATTCCCAACTTCCAGATTTTTCAAAATCCAGACGCCAGTTACTATGCTCCAAACCGGGTGTACCAGGAAATCCGTACAACAGGTTTAGAATTGGAGGGTAATGTCGTTATCAATAAAAATTTTAGTTTAAGGGCTGTTGCAACTCTGCAAAATTCTGTAGCCAAGCAATTCTCCGTTTATTTGGCAAAAAACAATGGTCCGGCAGATGACACTTTAGTAACTTATCATGGCAAGAAAAACGACAATATTGGAACGATGGTGATGATTACACCAACTTATACAACAGGAAATTTTTTCGCTTCCATCAATTATCAATACATGGGCAAACGTTGGGCTAATGTGGGTAATGCCTTTCGGTTACCGGCGTTCAGTGCATTTGATTTAAACATGGGCTATACTTTTTCAAAACGAATTCAATTGAATGCATCTATCAACAATGTGTTTAATACTTATGGCATTATGGCCTGGGCAGCGCCGGGTGGTTTTCCTGCTTCACTGGATACACAGGGCTTTACATCAGCAATGTTAAATGCAAATCCACAAGCGGTTTATTCGTCGTTGTCGATTATGCCAAGGGCATATTTCCTTACGATGACTTATAAGTTTTAGTAGTTTTTTCAGGCATGTATGGTACAAACAAAACAGGCTAACCCCAACCTTAGGGTGAATAATTGCTAATGTAAAACCTAATTAAAGTTGACCAAAGTTATTATGTACAAGAGTAGCCAAATAAGGCACGGCTGATGTTTCGCTAATTATAACGTGGGTAAAGATCCACATAGGTATGCGGTACAAGTGAGTGACACAACGATGATGACCATTGCTTGTATGCGGGGACAAAAAATTCTTAAGTAAAATCTGAAAATACTGAGGGTTAAAATCTGGTTGCAATTTTTAAAAAAATTCAATAATGAGAAAAATAATTCTACCGTTATTAGGCTTCACTTTGATGCACTTTGCTTGTAATAATTCGATAAGCAAAAAAGCAAGTGAACCTTTTTATTGGGGCGTAGCCACCTGTGCGTACCAGGTAGAAGGCGCATACCAGGCCGATGGCAAAGGTGAATCTAAATGGGATTTTTTAACCAATAAAGTACAGATTACGAAATTGGTTGTTGGCGAACAA
Source organism: Ferruginibacter sp. (assembly GCA_031392305.1). Classification (GTDB taxonomy): domain Bacteria; phylum Bacteroidota; class Bacteroidia; order Chitinophagales; family Chitinophagaceae; genus Ferruginibacter. The sequence continues at coordinate 2,083 of JANMVB010000555.1, read as the reverse complement.
ATGACCGGCAATGTGTCAATAAATATGTACGACAGAATGCAGTACCTGAAAGATATTGAGTTGATGAAAGAACTGGGTGTAAACGCTTACCGGATGTCGCTTGACTGGAGCCGCATTATTCCCGATGGAGTGGGGGCCGTTAATGAAAATGCATTGGCGCATTATGATGTTTTGATTGATGATTTACTGGCAGCAGGCATTGAACCATTTGTAACACTTTATCATTTTGATTACCCAAATGTTTTAATGCAGAAAGGCGGCTGGGGTAATCCGGAAATGGAAAACTGGTTTATCAATTATGCCACAACAGTGATAAAACGATATGGTAATAAAGTAAAAAAGTTTATCACTTTTAACGAGCCTTATATTGAATTTTTCTTAGTGGAAAATATGATCACTTCGCCAAAAGATGCACCACTCTCAAAAGAGTTTTACATGAGCCAGATGCAAAAGGCGCACCGGCAAATGATGACAAATGCCCGGGTGATTAAACTGTACCACGATTTAAAATTAAAGGGTGAAATAGGATTGGTACTCAACTTAAATCCTGCAGCACCCTGGGACGTAAAAAATGGGGCGGATGTTGAAGCTGCAAAGTTTCAGGATGTGCTGATCAATGACCTTTTTTTAGATCCATTGTATAAAGGGAGTTACCCTAAAATGGCATTGGATTCTTTGGCAAAATACAATCCTTCTTTTAAAGCAACAGCAGAAGACATGGCTTTTATGGCTGCACAAAAACCCGATTTTTTAGGGGTTAACTTTTATGCTCCTGCCATTGTAAAAGGAGAAGATACGCCGATGTCGTTAAAATGGCTGGATAATAACCCCGACTCCATCAAATCGAACGTGGGGCCGGTTATGCCAGAATATTTGTATAAAATATTGATGCGGTTAAAAACAGATTACAATAACCCGAAAGTATATATCACAGAAAACGGTACCGGGTTTAAACATGAAGATGTGAAAGTGAATAACAAAATAAACGACCCCATGAGAAGTGACTATATAAAACGTCATATTGAATGGGCATTAAAAGCAAAAAATGAAGGTGCCAATTTGAACGGTTATATGGTGTGGAGTGGTTGGGATAATTTTGAATGGGTGGCAGGATATACCAAGCGTTTGGGTTTGATTTATGTTGATTTTGCTACGCAGGAACGTACTCCCAAGCAAAGCTTTTACGAATACCAAAAAATAATAAAGACTAATAAAGGATTGTTTTAAATTATACAGCAATGAAGAAAATATTTACATACGAAAACAAATTGTTGGCACTCATGAGCATTACCTTCGGTTTTGTTTTTTTCGACCGGATGGCTGTACCCTATTTGACTCCCTTTATTGTAAAAGACTTACACCTCACTAATACGCAAATAGGTTTATTAATATCGGGCTTGTCAATTACATGGGCATTATCCGGTTATTTTTTTACTGCCTGGGCAGAAGCCAACAACAGGAAGAAAATTGTGTTTGTGGTTTCGGTGGTTTTGTTTTCATTATGTTCAATCAGTTCCGGCTGGGCTTTAACTTTTGGGGCGTTGTTGCTCACCCGTTTATTAATGGGTTTGTTTGAAGGGCCAACACTGCCTTTAATACAATCTTTTATTGCCAAAGAATCATCTAAAGGGCGGCTTGGATTTAATATGGGTTTTTTACAAAGTTTTGGTTCTACATTATTTGGTTTTTTAATTGCTCCTGTATTGTTGGTTGTAATTGCAGAAAAAATGGGTTGGCGTTCAGCCTTTTTTATAGCAGGTATCCCGGGATTAATTTTAGCGTTTGTCAATTGGAAATTTATTAAAAAAAGTACTACGGAAAACACCACAACAAAGGAAGAAAAGGCATTGTCGTTTGGTGAAATATGGATGTTTAAAAATATCCGGGTTAGTGTATTGATAAGTTGTTGCCTATTGGTTTGGTTAACCTGCTGTGTAGCTTTTTTACCAAAATATATTGTAGAAATACAGCATTTACCAGAAGGCGATGTGGGAAAAATTATGGGATTAATGGGTTTGTCATCACTGCTATCAGGAATTATTTTACCTACACTATCTGACAAGTACGGAAGAAAAATTTTAGT